>JAITWU010000347.1 GCA_031285115.1 Azonexus sp.
TGGCGCTGACCGACATCGCTGGCGAACTTGCCCGCCTCAAAGCGCCGCTCGGCGTCTTCGCCACCCTCGGCAATCATGACTGGTGGTACGACGGCGAAGCGGTGCGGCAGGCCCTGCAAAGCGTCGGCATCACGGTGCTGGAAAATGCCGCCGTGCCGCTGCCCACAGCCCAACCGCTGTGGCTCGCCGGGATCGGCGACGATATGAGCGACCACGCGCAGCCGACAAAGGCTTTCGCTCAACTTCCCGATAGCGCGCCGTTCATCGTCGTCATGCATGACCCGGTCAATGCCGACCGGCTGCCCGCCCGCGCCCTGGTCGCGGTTGCCGGTCATACGCACGGCGGACAGGTGCGTTTGCCCTTCATCGGCGCCCTCATCGTTCCCGGACGCTCGCCGCGCCAGCACGCCTACGGCTGGATTCCCGATGCGCCCGCGCCAACCTTCGTGACTTCCGGCGTCGGCACCAGTATTCTTCCCGTCCGCTTCAACTGTCCGCCGGAAATCGTCATCCTGCGGCTTGTTCCGGGGAAACAGGTATGAAACGGCTATGCGTTTTTTGCGGTTCCAGCGAAGGCCACGCGCCGCTTTACCGCGCCGCCGCTGAACACCTGGGCCGCCTGCTCGCCCGGCGTGGCGTCGAACTGGTTTACGGCGGCGGCAATATCGGCCTCATGGGGGCGCTCGCCGACGCCTGCCTTGCGGCGGGCGGCACGGTCATCGGCGTCATTCCACAGGCGCTCACGGGTAAGGAAGTGGCGGGGAAGAAGGTCGATCACCGGGCGCTGACGCGCCTCGAAGTGGTCGATTCGATGCACACCCGCAAAGCCCGCATGGCGGAACTCGCTGACGGCTTCATCGCCTTGCCCGGCGGTTTCGGTACGCTGGAGGAGTTTTGCGAAATTCTCACCTGGGGCCAGCTCGGCTTTCACGGCAAACCGATGGGGTTGCTCAACATCAACCACTTTTATGACCCCTTGCTGGCGATGTTCGACCGCGCCGTCGCCGACGGTTTTCTGCGCCCCGAGAACCGGGCGATGGCGCTCGCCAGCGCCGATCCCGAACATCTGCTGGCTGCGATGAATGCCTACCAGCCGGAGCCGGTCAGCCAATGGCTAAAGGAGGAAAAACAGTTGTAAACCAGGGGCGGCGCAGCGACAGGCGCATTTTTACGTTTGCCCGGTGCGCAAGGCTGATTTTAGAGGTAGCATCGTAGAAAATATTGGCGGTATCGTTGTTGTCTCTGATCCAATCCTTCGTTACAAGGTGTTTGCATGTCTTACGAGATCACCTGGGAGCCTGAGGGCGTTTTGGCTACCTTTGCCGCCCCCGTCACGGTGCGCGACCTGATCGGCTCAGTGCGCAAAATGCATGCCGATTCCCGATTCGACGAAGGACGTTACGTCATCAACCAATTGCCGGACGATACCGGCCCGGCGCTGACGGAAGACGCCTTGATCGAACTGGCGGCCTTGAACTACGGCGCTTACACCTCGCACCCCAATTGCCGGATCGCTTTCGTCACGGCTGATGTGGCGCTCGGCCAATTGATCGAGCAGGTTCTGACGCGGCCGGGCTTGGCTTCCTATCAGGTCAAAGTGCTCAATTCACTGACTGCCGCCCGCGACTGGCTCGATAGCCAGCCCGACCTGCACCTCATGAGCAGCGTCATGGGATTGCGGCTGCGCTAAACCCGTTGTTTGCGCAAGAAGCGCCGCGTGAGCTTTTTTTCCACCGTTGCCGATTTTCTCAAGCCAACGTTTGCCTCTGCGCCGCCGCCCGGCCCGGAACTTCTCAAAGCACTGGCCTGGGTGCGCGAGCGGGTCGATCCGACCCTGCGCGCGGCGGGCAATTTCGACAAACGCCTCGCCCAGCCGCTCGGCCACGCCATCGACTACTGCGCCGGCGTGATCGGCGCGCTGCCGGGGCCGACCGCCATCGACCACCGGGCTTTTGCCGATGATCCGCTGGTCCATGCGCTATTCGCCACCGCTGACGATGTCCGGCAGATGCTTGGCCGCAGCCAGGCGGTGCGCGACTTTCTCGCCAGCCCGGCAAGCTGGCAGGCGGATCATTTCCATGCCCTGCTGGTGGCTCGCCGTCAGGAAAAAAAGCAGCTCGGCATGAAGCGCGCTGGCGATGTCATCGAAAACGACGTGCCGCAACGCATCCTGTTTTTTTCTGACCAGGCCCTGATTGAGCCGCACTGTGATCTTGAGGGCCTGCGCCAGCGTCTGCGGCAAAGGGCGCTGGAAAGCCTGCTGCAAACCTTTCAGGCGCACCTCGACGCTCTGCGCCACGAACGCGAGGGCCTGAGCGCCGAATCGGCGGTCGAACGCTCCCATCTCACCGTCCTGCGCGGCATCACCGACGGCCCGGCCCATGCCGTGCACACCCGTCATCTGGCCGAAGTGGACGCCCGCCTGCGTGAAGTCATCGAAACCTTGATGCCCGATCCGCTCCTCGATGCGCTCGGCGATTTTCTCCACGCGCCGGAACCGGCGCTCCGCCTCTCGCCCTTTTCCGTCAGCATCGACCGCCTCGGCGTCATCTGCGAAGCGGGCAGCGACAGCAGCGTCCAGACCCTGCGCTTCCCTGAACTTGCCAGCCGCGACCAGCGTCTCCACCTCGCCATGCTGGCCCGCGTCGACCGCGCCGAAGCCGAAGAAGCCGTCGCCGCCGTGCGCGACCAGCAACGCCGCTTCATGCTGATTTGAACGATCACAGCCCCGCTCAAAAGCCCAATGGATTCCCCCGAATACGACCCCTACCCCTGCATCGGCATCTGTACTGCCGACCCCGAAACCGGCTGCTGCATCGGCTGCGGACGCCCGCCGCTGCCCGCGCCCGCCGCCGTCACTCCATCGCCCGCCGCGCCACAACCTGCGCCACTGCCCGCCGGAGGCGACGAAACACTCGCATGAGCCTCAAACTCCCCGCTTCGCTCCGCGTCCTTGAACGCGGATGGCTTTCGGCCAACAACATCCTGTTCCTCGAAGGCGATGGCGCAACGCTGGTCGACAGCGGCTACGTCAGCCACGCCGGGCAAACCGTGGCGCTGGTCAGAGAGGCGCTCGCCGGTCGGCGGCTCAAGCGCCTCATCAACACCCACTCGCACTCCGACCACATCGGCGGCAACGCCGCGCTGCAAGCCGCCTTCGGCTGCGCCATCACCGTCCCCGCCGGACTGCACGCCGCCATCGCCGACTGGGACAAGGACGCCCTCCTCCTCTCGCCGCTCGGCCAGGAAGCCGCCCGCTTTCAGCACGACAGCCTGATCAGCGCCGGTAACGAAATCGAAATGGGCGGCCTCAACTGGCAAACGCTCGCCGCCCCCGGCCACGACATGGAGGCGCTCGTCTACTACAACCCGGAAAAACGCCTGCTCATCTCGGGCGACGCCCTGTGGCAAACCGGCTTCGGCGTCATCTTTCCCGAACTCCTCGGCGAAGCCGATGGGCTGAATGCCACCCGGACAACGCTGGAAACCTTGGGGCGCCTGCCCATCGACATCGTCCTCCCCGGCCACGGCAGCCCCTTCGCCGACGTCGACACCGCCCTCAACCTTGCTTTGCGCCGCCTCGACGCCTTCGCCGCCGACATCGAAAAACTTGCCTGGCACGCCATCAAAGTCATCGTCTCCTTCGCCATGCTCGAACGTGGACGGCTGCCGGTCGAGGCTTTCCGCGCCTTCATCCGCCACCTGCCCTTTGCCATCGACATGAACCAACGCTATCTCGGCCTCGACGAAGAAACCCTGGCCGGGCGCGTCGAGCGCGACCTGTTGCTGGTCAATGCGCTGCGCCGCGAGAATGGCTGGATTATGGCCGGGCAGACGGGATAAGGCCCCGGCAAAACTCAAGGCAGATCGAATAACAAAAATTCACTGTCGCGCCGGGCAGCGAAGGCGATTTCAGCTTCGCCGCTGATGGCTGCGCCATCGCCGTCTTGCAGGGTGTTGCCGTTGAGGTCGATTTCCCCGCTGATGATCTGCGCCCAGCCGTTCTCCCCGGCCAGCGATTGCCGTGTTTCACTGCCTGCCTTGAGGCGGCCATGATAGATACGGGCGTTCTGGCGGATGCGGAGCGAATCGTCGGCGCCATCGGGCGATACGATCAGTTGCAAACCGTCTGCCGCCGGAAAGCGTTTTTGCTGATAGCGCGGCGTGGCGTCGGCGACATTGGGCAAAAGCCAGATTTGCAGCAATTCGAGCGGCTCGCCTTCGCGGTTGTATTCGCTGTGCGTAATGCCGCTGCCGGCGCTCATCAGTTGAAACTCCCCGGCGGGCAGGCGGGTTTCGTTGCCCATGCTGTCCTGATGGGTGACCGCCCCGCGCAGGATATAGGTCAGGATTTCCATATTGTCATGCGAATGCGGCGGAAAACCCCTTCCCGGCTCGACTCTATCCTGATTGATGACGCGCAGGGCGGAAATGCCCATATGACGCGGGTCATGGTAGTTGGCGAAGGAAAACGAGTAGCGGGCATCCAGCCAGCCGAAGTTGGCGTGACCACGGTCTTCACTTTTGCGGATCTGGATCATGGCAGTCTCCGGTTGCTGTCAGGCTCTTGGCAACGCCCGCTGCACCAGCCGTACCCAGTAATTGACGCCGAGTTTGAGCAGTTCGTCGTTGAAGTCGTAGTGCGGGTTGTGCAGGGTGCAGCCGCCGGTGCCCGGCCCATTGCCGAGCCAGACGTAGCAGCCGGGTTTTTCGCGCAGCATGTAGGCGAAATCTTCCGCGCCCATCGAGGGCAAAACGTTGGTGAGCACTTGCTCCTGGCCGAACGTGGCGGCGGCGACTTCCTGACAGAAACGGGCTTCGGCAGGGCTATTCACGGTAGGCGGGTAGCGTTGGTCGAAAGTGACGCTGATGAGCGCCCCGTTGGCGGCGGCGACGCCGTTGCACAGGCGCTTGATGGCCGATTCGAGCAGTTCCTGCACTTCCGGTTTGAAGCTCCGTAGCGTGCCGCGCAGGATGACTTCTTCGGGGATGACGTTCCAGGATTCGCCCGCGTGAAACTGGGTGACGCTGACGACGGCGGCTTCGCACGGGTGGAGGTTGCGGCTGACTACCGTTTGCAGCGCCTGCACCAGTTGCGCGCCGGTGACGATGGCGTCGATGCCCTGATGCGGCATGGCGGCGTGGCAGCCGTGGCCGCGCACGGTGATCTCAAAGTCGCAGGTGCCAGCCATGACCGGCCCCGGCATGACGGCCATCTGACCAACCGGCAAGCCTGGCCAGTTGTGCAGGCCATACACCGCTTCGACGGGAAAACGCTCAAAGAGGCCATCTTCGATCATCACGGCCGCTCCGCCTTCGGATTCTTCGGCAGGTTGGAAGATGAACACGACCGTGCCGTCAAAATCGGGATGCGCCGCCAGATAACGCGCCGCGCCGAGCAGCATGGCGGTATGGCCGTCATGACCACAGGCGTGCATTTTGCCGGGGTGTTGCGATTGATGGGCAAAGTCGTTCAATTCGGCGACCGGCAGCGCGTCCATGTCGGCGCGCAGACCAATGAGGCGCGGCCAATCACCGGCTTTGAGGACGCCGACGACGCCGGTGCGGGCAATGCCGCGATGTACTTCCAGCCCGTAGCGCGCCAGTTCGGCAGCGACGCGGTCGGCGGTGCGGTATTCGTCAAAAGCGAGTTCCGGATGGGCGTGCAGGTCGCGCCGCAGGGCCGTCAGTTCGGCGAGGAAGGGCAGGTCGAGTAAAGGTAAGCGCGTTGGCAAATTCGAGGACATGCTCGTCTCCTTTCGTTTGCTGTTGTAAGCCGGTCTTGCATTATGCCGTGGCTTGCCGGAGAAGCCTTGTTTATCTACGGACTGAACCGCGCCGCCGCGATGTTGCGCAGCAAGACGGCGCGTTGCGCTTTGCTGACGCCGCGCAGGCTGCGGGCAACATGGGTGGCGCGGTCGATGTTGATATTGCCTGCGGCCTGCCATTGACGCGCTGCTGTCGCCGGGTTGGTCAGCATGGCGGCGAGCCAGACGGCTTCCGCCGGGGCGAGTTGGCGCGCCGGGCGCTGAAAGTAGGCGCGGGCGGCGGCTTCGGCGCCGCAAATGCGTTCGCCCCAGGGGGCGTTGTCGAGGTAGAGGCGGAGAATGCGGGCTTTGCCGAGCGTCTGCTCCATTTCGACGGCGTAGAGCAGTTCGCGCAGTTTGCGCCGGGTATTCTTTTCGCCGCCGGTGACGAGGCGCTTGGCGAGCTGTTGCGTGATGGTGCTGCCACCGCGCGCGATGCGGGCGGCTTTCTGGTTGGCCTGGAGCGAGGCGGCGAGTTCTTCGAGGTCGTAGCCGGGGTGGTTGAAAAAACGCTGATCCTCGGCGGCGACGACGGCGCGCGCCAGCCAACTGTTCTGGCCCAGATCGCTGGCCGGGCCGCAGGCGCTGCGCGCATTGGCGAGCATTTCGACGCCCAGACCGGCAACGGTGAAATCGGCGATCTCCGGGGTCAGTGAATAGACGCCCTCGGGCAGCGTGATCCGGGCGCTCAGGCCGAGCGTGCCGCCGATGCGGGCATGTTGGAGTTCTGGCAGATCGGGCGCGATGACCGCGTACCAGTGCGCAATCGGCGCGGCATCGGCGGCGATGGCGAGTTGCAGGTCTTCTGCCGTTAGCCGTCCCGTCCATTGGCCGCGCAGGACGATGTCGCCGTTGCCCGGCGCAGCGGCCTCGAACCGGCCGCTCAAGACGTCGGCCTCGCGCCGCGCGGTCATCTTGAGCCGATCAACGCGCAGCGGCGTGTTGCCGAGCGCCGGCAGGCTGACGCGGCACGGCGTGCATTGCAGTTCGAGTTGGCCGTTGTTCCAGTCGATGCGAATCTTGCCGAAACGGCTGTCGATTTCACGCCCCGCCAGCCACGGCGCGAAGCCGGGCGAAGTCACGAGCCGCAGCGCGGCGGGGGCGCTGACATCGACGCCGATGGGGCCGCGCTGGAGGCGCATCGACCATTCGCCGGGGCCAGGCGCGAGCGCCAGCCAGGCGATCAGGGCGGCGGCGATGGCTGTCGTCAGCGCCAGCGTCAGGAGTGCGAACAATAAATAAAGCAGCCGTTTTTTCATTTCATTCAATCGGCTGCGCCAGCGTCACCGCCTGCCAGGGGCCGTGCGAGCGGCCACTGATGGCGGCCCAATACCAGTCGGAGGCATCGGTAAAAGCCGCGCCTTCGGTGTCGACGATGCGCTCGCAAACGCGCAGTTTGCGCCCGCCGTGGCGCTCGGCGACGAAACAGCGCCAGCGCCGGGTTTCAGCATCCTGTTCCAGCCGCTCCTGCGCGATGCGGTAGCCGAGGGCGCGGTAACAGTCGGTTGCCGGATGCAACATGCGCGTCGGCTTGTCGACGCGGCGCATGACGAACATCCGGCGGTCATCGGTGAAGCGGGCAATGCTGCCGGGAAAATGCTCGGCAAAGCGGCGTTCGACTTCGCCGAGGGCCAGCGGACGCAGCGGCCTTCCTTCCCATTGGCTGGGCCATTCTTGAAAACTGGCGCTGGCTGGCAAGGCTTGCTCGCCGCGCTGCCATGCCGCCGCCGACCCGATGAGGCAGAGCAGCATGACCGCCGCGAAAACCGCCTTGTGGGCGACGCGGTTGGCGAAGCGGTTTTCCAGCCAGCGTTTGGCGAACCATGCCGGGCGGCAAGGTGGATTCCCCTCCTTCTTTGCCGGGAAGGGGTTTTGCATCACCCGCGCCACGCCGCCGCAGACCAGCGCCAGTGCGACGAGGCCGATGCCTTGATGCACCCAGCCGGGCGCGTAGCCGACGGCTTCGAGCGCCACCAGCGCGGCATTGCGGGCGATGTTGCCGCCGAGGACGAGCAGGCTGACTACCGGCAGCCGCGCAACAAAGCTCCGCCCGGCGCGGCCCGCCCACAGCGCGGCGAGGCTTGCCGTGAAGTAGCCGAACCAGGCCATCTGCACGCCGGAACAGGGCGCATCGACAATCACCAGTTGGCCGTCGATGACGAGGCTGCTGCCAGCGCGGGCGGTATCAAAGCCGATCATGAGCAGCCAGCGGCTGGCCTCGGCGGTGATGACGCGCAAGGGGTAGCCAGCGTAAAACTGTAATGACGAGAGCAAGGGCAAGGCCAGCACGGCGAGCAGCGCCACCGGCGGCGCGGCGACGCGGCGCGGCAGAAAGGCGAGCAGTCCAGAAGCCAGCGCCAGTACCGCGACCAGCGCCGCCGCCAGCGGCGGCAACGCGGGCAGCGGGCCGCTGCCGACGCGCAGTGCGGCGGCAGCCAGCGTGCCTGTAGTGGCGAGCGCCAGCCAGCCCAAGCGCGGCGCCGGGCGCAATTCACGGCGCAGCGTCCACACCAGGGCGGCGAGCGCCGCCAGCGCCAGCAGGCCGAGCGGATCATCCGAGCCATCCGTCATGCGCCGCGCCATCCATAGCCAGTGCGGCGTCAGCGCTGCCATCTGCAAGGCCAGCCAGCCAGCGGCGGGGGCGCGGTCGAGCTGGATGCTCCAGTCGATCAGGCGCGGATGATTGGGGGCCAACAGGGCAAACGACATCATGCGCTCCTTAGACCGTCAGGCGGTTCGTCTCGTGACGCCGGGCGCGGCGGCGCAGCCACGCCAGCGTCGTCAGCGCCACCGCCAGCGCCGCGAAAGTTTCGGGTTCGGGCGTGCTCGCCACTTCGGCGCCAAAGCTCTGCCCGACGGCAAGTTCACTCACGCCCTGGGGCAGCGGCACGGGCTGGTCGACGCTGACGCCGTCTTGCGGCGCGACATTGCGCACCACCTGATCGACGGCGATGAAGCTCGTGTATTGCGTCAGCAGGCTGTAATAGAGGCCGAGATCAGTGATGCGCTGGCGGTAGGCGTCGCCGCCTTCGAGCGCCTCTTGGTCGCTCAGGCTGGCGATGCGGTGCCGCGCCCACAGGCTGCGCAAGGCGGCGGCGTCGCGCGGGGCGTTCGGGTCGACTTCGATCACCTGCCGGTACGGCCCCGTCGCGCTTTGTCCTTCGACAATCAAACAGCCCGTGGCTGCGCCGCGCCATTTGCCAAAGACGATCACCGGGCGCTCGCCAAGCACATCGGGCAGCGCCGCGGGTTCGATGGCGTAGGCGTCGAGTCCCTCGAAACGCGCCGTCACATTGGTCAGCACCGGCGACTCGACCATGCGGCGAAAACGCGCCGCCTGCTCGGGCGCTTGTATCGCGTCGGTGATGATGAAAGGCTCGCCCATGCCAGCGCGCGCCAGACCTTCGATCAAATGCCGGTTGACCGAGGAGCCAATGCCAAAGGCGAACAGATTGGCTTTTGAGAGATTCTGCCGCACCAGCTCAAAGGCTTCGCGCTCGACGGTAACGTAGCCATCGGTGACGACGACGATGGTGCGCGACAGGTCGGCGGGCTTGGGTTCGGCGTAGGCGCGTTTCAGGGCCGGGATCAGCTCGGTGCTGCCGCCGCCCTGATAGCTGCTGATGGTCGCCAGCGCCTTGTCGATATTGGTGCGCGTCGCCGGTACAGAATGCGGCGCGAGCATCTGGCTGCTGCCCGAGAACAGCAGCACATTGAAACTGTCGCTTGGCCGCAGCCCGCCGATCAGGCGCTCCAGCGTGGCTTTCGCGGTGTCGAGCGGAAAACCGTGCATCGAGCCGGAGATGTCGACGACAAAAATATAGTCGCGCGGCGTGATGACATCGGCGGGCGTCGATTTCGGCGGCTCGATCATGGCCAGGAAGAAGTTTTCGGCGTTATCGCCCTGACCTTCGTAGAGCATCAGGCCCGATTCGATGCGGCCACCAGCCAGACGGTAATCGAGCACGAAGTCGCGGTTGCCGACAAAACCTTTACCTGCGGCCAGGGCGATGTCGGCATGTTCGCCGCCATCGCGCCGGTTTACGTCGATGTCATGCGTCAGCGAGCGCACCTCCTTGATGCCCAGCGGCGTATCGAGCGCCACCTTGAGCTTGAACGTCGTTTGTGGTTCGACGCCAGCGTGCAGAACCGGCTGCGCCACCCATCGGGCCTCGGCGTTTGCCGATTGCGGACTGTTGTAGCGCGGCCCGACCACGGTCGGGAAAACGAACTGATAATTGCCGCGCTGCGGCGTCAGCAATTCGGTATAGCGCAGTTCAACCTTCACCTCGTCGCCCGGCAGGATGTTGGCGACATTCATCTGAAACACATTGGGCAGATGCTGTTCGAGCAGGGCGGCGGTCTTGCCTTCCTTCTTCGCCGTGTCGTACTCGATCTGCGCCTGCTTCTTCTCGCGGATCTGCGCCGTGATGAGGCGGTCGGCCAGCCGCACATTGAGGCCACTGACCGCCGCCCTGGTCGATCCGGGAAAGACGTAACGCGCCTCGATCGCGCGCCGTCCTTCGTTGCGATAGGTTTGCGTGACGGTCACATCGGCGATGACGCCGGAAATCTTTACATCGACCTCGGTGCCCTTGAGCGGCAGGCGGTCGACTTCCGGGTCGTCGCTTTTGACAAAGAAATACGGACTTTCGGTCTTCAGGCGCGGCTCGGCGTTTTCCGCTTGCGCCTGCGCCGGTCGCGCGCCGAGCAGCGCGCAACAGGCGACGGCAAGGCCCAGCGCGCCAAACCAGCGGCCAAGACGGGTCAATGAGGCTTCCATGATGAGTTCCTGTAGTGTCGTGCAACAGCGCACGAAGCAACTGTCAGGCAGCGCCGTGAAGGCAGCGCGAAATCAGTTTGAAGCGGCAGGCGTCATGTGAAGCCGGTGTGAAACGCCGGGTAGGCCGGTTTCGCGCTGTTTTGCACGGTCATCCAATCCCGTGCGTTGTAAGACATAAATTGACGCCTCTGTCAGGCTCCGTTACAATCTTTGGGTTTTTGATCGAGGCATGTCTTGCATTCGCAGGTGAGCTGGATACTCAGCCGACAAGCGGCGTTGGCGATTTTTCTTGCAGCAGTTCTGTGGAAGATGGTCGATGGCAATGCGGCGGTCTCGGTTCTGATCGGGGGACTGATCGGCGTCGTCGCCAATTTGGGCTACGCTTTGCGAGCCATGCGGCAGGGGCCGGGGGTTGACCCGACGAAGGCTTACCGGGCGCAGGTTGCGGGTGAGGGGTTCAAGTTTGCGCTCACGCTCGGTGGCTTTGCCCTGGTGTTTTTGAAGTACGAGGAAGTGGCGGTTTGGCCGCTCTTTCTTGGCTATGGATCGACTTTTGTCATTTTTTGGGTGGCGTTGCTGAAAAAAACGCCCGGCTGATGGAGAAAATATGAGCGCTGAAGGCGGCACCGCCGGTTATATCCAACACCATCTGACCAATCTCGCTGTCTGCGCGGACAGCGCCAAAGTCGATGGGGCCTGTACCGGTTTCTGGACTTTCCATCTCGATACCCTGTTGATGTCCGGTCTTCTCGGGCTGGTTATTTTCGGCCTCATGGCCTGGGCGGCGAGCAAGGCCACCTCGGGCGTTCCCGGCGGTTGGCAGAATTTTGTCGAAATGGTGGTCGGCATGGTGGACAACCAGGTCCGCGATACCTTCCACGGCAAGAGCGCGCTGGTGACGCCGCTGGCCATCACGATTTTTGTCTGGGTCTTCGTCATGAATATGATGGATTTGGTGCCGGTCGATTTTCTGCCGATCGCCGCCCAGAAAGTAACTGGCAACCCGCATCTGCCCTTCAAGTTCGTGCCCACCACCGACCCCAATCTGACCTTCGCCATGGCGATTTCGGTGTTTTTCATCATGATCTGGATGAATATCAAGGTGAAGGGCGTTGGCGGCTGGCTGCATGAAATCTTCTCGGCGCCGTTCGGTATCAAGCTCGCGCCGATCAATTTCATTTTCCGTGTCGTCGAGGACATCGCCAAGCCCATTTCGCTGGCGCTGCGTCTCTTTGGCAACATGTACGCGGGCGAAATGGTGTTCATCCTGATCGCCCTCCTTGGTGTCTGGCAGCTTCCCCTGGCGTTGCCGTGGGAACTGTTTCACGTTCTGATCATTACGCTGCAAGCCTTCGTCTTCATGATGTTGACCATCGTGTATATGTCGATGGCGGCTGAGTCGCATTGATCTGGTTTTTCGCAGTTTTTCCGCAGTTTTCTTTTTTTCACCCGCAACAACCCCATTACCTTACTCAGGAGTAAACATGGAACTCGCAACCGTCCTCTCCAACACTGCCATTGCCGTCGCCATCCTGATCGGCTGCGGCGCTCTGGGAACGGCCATCGGCTTCGGCATTCTCGGCGGCCGTTTTCTGGAAGGCGCTGCCCGCCAGCCCGAAATGATCCCGACCCTGCAAGTCAAGATGTTCATCGTCGCCGGCCTGCTCGACGCCGTGACCATGATCGGCGTCGGTATCGCCCTGTTCCTGCTCTTCGCCAATCCGTTCATTGCTTTGGTCAAGTAATCCGCTACCTCAACCACTTTTTACCAGGAGGTTGGCGTGAATATCAACGCTACACTGATTGGCCAGGCAATCTGGTTTGCGGTCTTCATCTGGATCACGATGAAGTTCGTCTGGCCGCCCCTGCAACGGGCGATGGCCAACCGTCAGGCGCAGATCGCTGAAGGTCTGGCGGCGTCCGAGCGCGGCAAGAACGAGCAGGAACTCGCTGCCAAACGCTCTGCCGAAACGCTGCGCGAAGCCAAGGTCAAGGCGGCCGAACTCGTCGCCCAGGCTGAAAAACGCGGCCAGCAGATCGTCGAGGAAGCCAAGGGCAACGCCAAGGTCGAGGCCGACAAGGTTGTCGCTGGCGCCAAGGCGGAAATCGAACAGGAAGTCGAGCGCGCCAAGCAGCAATTGCGCGAGCGCGTCGCAGAACTGGCGGTGGCTGGCGCTGAGAAGATTCTGCGCAAGGAAGTCAACGCGACCGCGCATGGCGACATGTTGAACGCCTTGAAACAGGAACTTTGAGCGATGGCTGAATCCGTCACGATCGCCCGTCCCTACGCCGAAGCCTTGTTCCAGGCGGCGAAGGAGAGCGGCAAGCAGGCTGAATGGTCCGGGCAGATTGCCGCGCTCGGCCAGGTGGCTGGCAATGAGGAAGTCCGGGCGGCGATCAGCAATCCCAATGTCGCCGCCGGGCAACGGGTCGACTTTTTCAAAGCCGTCTGTGGCAAGACGGTGAGCGCCGGTTTGTCGAACTTCATCCAGATCCTGTCTGACAATGGCCGTCTTGGCGTGTTGCCGGAAATCGCCGAACTGTACGAAAACTACAAGCGCGCTGAGGAAGGCACCCGGCAGGCAGAAATCTTTTCCGCCTTTCCCATTGATGACAAGCAGGTCAAGATGCTGGTCCCGCAACTCGAAACCGCCTTCAAGAGCAAGCTTGAAGCGAAAGTCGTGGTCGCTCCGGAACTCATCGGCGGCATCAAGGTGATCGTCGGCGACCAGATGCTGGATGCTTCAGTTCGCGGAAAACTCGACGCGATGGCCGTGGCCCTGAACAACTAGGAGAATTTCATGCAGTTGAATCCTTCCGAAATTTCTGAACTCATCAAGAGCAAGATTCAGAACCTGCAAGGCGCATCGGAAGTGCGCACACAAGGCACCGTGGTTTCCGTCACTGACGGCATCTGCCGCGTGCACGGCTTGCAGGATGTCATGCAGGGCGAAATGCTCGAATTTCCCGGCAACACCTTCGGCATGGCGCTCAACCTCGAGCGCGACTCCGTCGGCGCCGTGGTGCTGGGCGAATACGAACAGATTTCCGAAGGCGACGTGGTCAAGACCACGGGGCGCATTCTCGAAGTCCCGGTCGGCCCCGAACTGCTCGGTCGCGTCGTTGACGCCCTGGGCCGTCCGATCGACGGCAAAGGCCCGGTCAACGCCAAGCTCGCCGACAAGATCGAAAAAGTGGCGCCCGGCGTGATCTGGCGTCAATCGGTGTCGCAACCGGTGCAAACCGGCTTGAAGTGCGTCGATTCGATGGTTCCGGTCGGTCGTGGCCAGCGCGAGCTGATCATTGGCGACCGCCAGACCGGCAAGACTGCCGTCGCCGTCGACACCATCATCAACCAGAAGGGTAAAAACCTCTTCTGCGTTTATGTCGCCGTCGGCCAGAAGGCTTCGACCATCGCCAACGTCGTGCGCAAGCTCGAAGAGCACGGCGCCATGGAATACACCATCGTCGTCGCTGCCTCGGCTTCGGAATCGGCGGCGCTGCAATATCTCGCGCCCTACGCCGGGTGCACGATGGGCGAATACTTCCGCGACCGCGGCCAGGACGCCCTGATTATTTACGACGACTTGACCAAGCAAGCTTGGGGCTACCGTCAGGTTTCCCTGCTGCTGCGCCGTCCGCCGGGCCGCGAAGCCTATCCGGGCGACGTTTTCTATCTCCACTCCCGCTTGCTGGAGCGCGCGGCCCGCGTTTCCACCGCCTGGGTCGAGCGTTTCACCAATGGCGAAGTCAAGGGCAAAACCGGCTCGCTGACTGCGCTACCGGTGATCGAAACGCAAGCCGGTGACGTTTCCGCCTTCGTGCCGACCAACGTCATCTCGATTACCGACGGTCAGATCTTCCTCGAAACCGACCTCTTCAACGCCGGTATCCGCCCGGCCATCAACGCCGGTATTTCGGTGTCGCGCGTCGGTGGCGCAGCGCAGACCAAGCTCATCAAAAAGCTCGGCGGCGGCGTCCGTCTGGCCCTTGCCCAGTACCGCGAACTGGCGGCTTTTGCCCAGTTTGCTTCCGACCTCGACGAAGCGACCCGCAAACAGCTTGAGCGTGGCCGTCTGGTCACCGAGTTGATGAAGCAGCCGCAATACGCGCCGATGAGCATTTCCGAGATGGCCGTCACGCTTTACGCAGCCGACAAGGGCTATTTTGACGATGTCGATGTCAAGCGGGCGCTCGAATGCGAAAAAGCCATGATCGGCTACCTCAAGGCCAACTGCGCCGACCTCATGAACGCCATGGAGTCGTCCGCCGACCTGAGCGCCGATAACGAAAAGGCGCTGGCTGCCGGTATTCAGGCTTTCAAGAGCAGTTGGGCCTGAGCTAGGAGAACGCCATGCCCAGCGGCAAGGAAATTCGCAACAAGATCAAGAGCGTCGAAAACACGCGCAAGATCACCAAGGCCATGGAAATGGTGGCCGCCTCCAAAATGCGCAAAGCGCAGGACCGGATGCGGGCCGCCCGTCCCTATGGCGAAAAGATCCGGCGCGTTGCCTCGCACCTGTCACACGCGCTGACCGAGTATCGCCATCCGTTTTTGGTGAATCGTGAAGTCAAGGCCATCGGCCTCATTCTCGTCACCTCGGACAAAGGTTTGTGCGGTGGCCTCAACTCCAACCTCCTGCGCCTTGCCGTCGGCAAGATGAAGGAGTTTGACCGTCAGGGCCTCAAGTTGCAGGCGACCTGTATCGGCAACAAGGGCTTGGGCTTTATGCAGCGGGCCGGGGCCAAGGTCGTTTCGCAGGTGGTGAGCCTCGGCGACACGCCGCATCTCGAACGCCTCATCGGGCCGGTCAAGGTGCAGCTCGACGCCTACATGAATGGCGAGATCGACGCGCTCTACATCGCCTACAACCGCTTCATCAACACCATGAAGCAGGAGCCGGTGTTCGAGCAGTTACTGCCCTTGCCGAGCGACACTGTCGACGCCAAGGGCGCCAGTTGGGATTACGTTTACGAACCCGACGCCAAGGCCGTCATCGACGAACTCTTGTTGCGTTACGTCGAAGCGTTGATTTACCAGGCCGTGGCTGAAAACATGGCCTCCGAGCAGTCGGCCCGGATGGTTGCCATGAAGTCGGCGTCTGACAACGCCAAGAACGTCATCGGCGAATTGAAACTGGTTTACAACAAGGCCCGTCAAGCAGCGATTACCAAGGAACTCTCGGAAATCGTCGGCGGCGCCGCTGCGGTGTGATGCGCAGATTTTTATTTTTGGGGATTTGAATATGAGTCAAGGTTCAATCGTTCAGTGCATCGGCGCTGTGGTCGACATCCAGTTTCCGCACGACGGCATGCCGAAGGTTTACTCCGCCCTCAAGCTCGACGCTGCTGAAGCGAACGGCATGGCCGAAGATGGTCTGACCTTTGAAGTACAACAACAGTTGGGCGACGGCGTCGTCCGCACCATCGCCATGGGTTCCTCCGACGGTCTGCGGCGCGGCATGAAGGTCAACAACACCGGCGCGCCGATCTCGGTGCCGGTCGGCCAAGGCACGCTCGGCCGCATCATGGACGTGCTCGGTCGCCCGATCGACGAAGCCGGTCCGATCGACAGCAGCGAAGCCCGTCCGATCCACGCGCCAGCGCCGAAATTCGACGAACTTTCCTCGTCCGTCGACCTGCTCGAAACCGGCATCAAGGTGATCGACCTCATCTGCCCGTTCGCCAAGGGCGGCAAAGTCGGCCTCTTCGGCGGCGCGGGTGTGGGCAAGACCGTCAACATGATGGAACTCATCAACAACATCGCCAAACAGCACGCCGGTCTCTCGGTGTTTGCCGGTGTCGGTGAGCGTACCCGCGAGGGCAACGACTTCTACCACGAGATGAAGGACTCCAACGTTCTCGACAAAGTAGCGATGGTCTTCGGCCAGATGAACGAACCGCCGGGCAACCGTCTGCGCGTCGCGCTTACCGGCCTGACCATGGCCGAGCGTTTCCGTGACGATGGCCGCGACATCCTGCTCTTCATCGACAACATCTACCGTTACACCCTGGCTGGCACTGAAGTTTCGGCGCTGCTCGGCCGGATGCCTTCCGCCGTCGGCTACCAGCCGACCCTGGCCGAAGAAATGGGCCGTCTGCAAGAGCGCATCACCTCGACCAAAGTCGGCTCGATCACCTCGATCCAGGCCGTTTATGTCCCGGCGGATGACTTGACCGACCCCTCGCCCGCCACCACCTTCCTGCACCTCGACTCGACCGTCGTCTTGTCGCGCGACATCGCTGCGCTGGGTATCTACCCGGCGGTCGACCCGCTCGACTCGACCTCGCGCCAGCTCGACCCGCAGGTCGTTGGTGAAGAGCACTATCAGGTCGCCCGCGCCGTGCAGATGACGCTGCAACGCTACAAGGAACTGCGCGACATCATCGCCATTCTCGGCATGGACGAACTGTCGCCGGAAGACAAGCTGGCCGTTTCCCGCGCCCGCAAAATCCAGCGTTTCCTCTCGCAGCCCTTCCACGTCGCCGAAGTCTTTACCGGCTCGCCCGGCAAGTTCGTCTCCCTCAAAGACACGATCAAGGGCTTCAAAGGTATTTGCGATGGCGAATACGACCACCTGCCGGAACAGGCGTTCTACATGGTCGGCGGTATCGAAGAAGCGATCGAAAAGGCCAAGACGCTGCAATAACGCAGCCGCAACATAGGAGCCAGCGATGGTTATGACCGTTCACTGTGATGTCGTCAGCGCCGAAGAATCCATTTTCTCCGGTCAGGTCGAGATGGCGGTGTTCCCCGGCGAAGCCGGGGAACTCGGCGTTTTGCCGCGGCACACGCCCCTGCTCACGCGCATCAAACCCGGCACCATCCGTCTGAAAATGGCCAATCAAAGCGATTTCGAGCTGGTCTACGTTTCCGGCGGTATGCTCGAAGTCCAGCCGGACATGATTACGGTGCTTGCCGACACGGCAATCCGGGCCAATGATCTCGACGAAGCCAAGGCCCTCGAAGCCAAAAAACGCGCCGAAGAAGCCCTTGCCAACCGTCAGGCGCAAATGGACTACGCCCAGGCCGAAGCCGAACTGGCCCAAGCCATCGCCCAACTCCGCGCCATCCAGCGGCTGCGCAAGCATACGCACTGAGTCAGGGGGCAGGGTTCAGGATACGGGGTACAGGCACGCAAAACCGCAACCATACCGCG
>JAITWU010000023.1 GCA_031285115.1 Azonexus sp.
CACTATTTCATGATGGGCGATAACCGGGACGACAGCAAGGACAGCCGTTACTGGGGCTTCGTGCCGGAAGAAAACATTGTCGGCAAGGCGTTTTTCATCTGGTTCAATTTCAATATGGGTGATGGGTTCAAAATCAACGCCGATTTTCACCGGATCGGTTCATTCAAGTGAGGAAAAAGCAATGAAATATCAACGTGGCGTGGCGCTGAGTGGCCTCATTTTCTGGGCGTTTATCCTGTTCTTTGTGGCGGTGCTGGGTATGAAGGTCGCACCGACTGTCATTGAGTATTACAAGATCAAGAAAAGCGCCGAAGGCACCATCGCCAAAATGGGGCCGGATTCGACCGTGGGCGATGTGCGGACGACCTTCGACCGCTTTGTCGAAATTGACATGATCAATGATTTTTCCTCGAAAGATCTCGATATTTCCAAAGAGAATGGCAAGATCGTCATCGACTTTGCCTATGACAAGAAAATCTCGCTATTTAACAATGTTTACCTGTTGATCGAATATAAAGGCTCCGCCGGGCGCTAGGCGTGAGCGCACAGCAGATCGCCGCCCGGCTGGGGCATGTTTTTGCCGACCCGAAACTGTTGCGCACGGCGCTGACCCATCGCAGTTTCGGCGTACCGAACAACGAGCGGCTGGAATTTCTCGGCGATGGCATTCTCGATTGCGTCATCGCGGCGGCGCTTTATGAACGCTTTCCCGATTTGCCGGAAGGCGATCTTTCCCGTTTGCGGGCCAGTCTCGTTCGTCAGGACGCCTTGCACCAGTTGGCGCTCGGCCTCGAACTCGGGCCAGCGTTGCATCTTGGTGATGGCGAGCTGAAAAGCGGCGGGGCGGAGCGGCCATCCATCCTCGCCGATGCGCTCGAAGCCCTGTTTGGCGCGATCTATCTCGATGCCGGTTTCGACGTCGTTGCCGCCGTGGTGCTGCGACTCTACGCGCCGCTGCTCGACGCCCTGCAACCGGGCAAGGTGCGTAAAGACGCCAAAACCGGTTTGCAGGAGTGGTTGCAGGGCCGCAAAAAAACCTTGCCGCGCTATGTTCTGCTCGAAACCCGTGGCGCGGCCCACGAACAATCTTTTGCCGTCGCCTGCGAAATCGACGATCCGCCGCTGCGCACGCTGGGCCACGGCAGCAGTCGGCGCATCGCCGAACAAAGCGCCGCCGATCAGGCGCTGAAAGCCTTGTCGCCATGAGTGACCCGAAAACCATCCGCTCCGGCACGCTCGCCATCGTTGGCCGCCCCAATGTCGGCAAGTCGACGCTTCTCAATCATCTGATTGGCGAAAAAATCAGCATCGTCTCGCGCAAAGCGCAGACCACCCGGCACCGCATCACCGGCATTTTGACCGAGGCCGAGGCGCAATTCGTTTTTGTCGATACGCCGGGTTTTCAAACCAAATTTTCCAACGCCCTCAACCGGGCGATGAACCGGGGCGTGACGCAGACCCTGAGCGATGTCGATGTCATCCTCTTTGTCGTCGAAGCCGGGCGTTACGATGCCAAGGACAAGGCCGTCGTCCGCCTCTTGCCGCAAGACCGGCCCGTGATTTTGGTGGTCAATAAAACCGATCTGCTCAAAGAGCGCGCGGCTTTGCTGCCGTTTCTCGCCGAAGTCGCCGCCGCTTTCAACTACGCCGCCGTCGTCCCGATCAGCGCCGCCAAAGGCCGGCAGACGCAGGAACTGCTGGCCGAAGCGCGTAAACACCTGCCCCACGACGGCCTGATGTTCCCTGAAGATGATCTCACCGACAAAAGCGAACGTTTTCTCGCTGCTGAATACATCCGCGAAAAAGTCTTCCGCCTGCTCGGCGACGAGTTGCCGTATTCGACGGCGGTGGACATCGAGCGTTTCGAGGTCGACGGCAACCTGCGCCGCATCAACGCCGCCATCGTCGTCGACCGCGACAACCACAAAGCGATCGTCATCGGCAAAGGCGGCGAGACGCTCAAACGCATCGCCAGCGAAGCGCGGCAGGACATGGAGCGCCTCTTCGACGGCAAGGTTTACCTCGAAATCTGGGTCAAGGTGAAATCCGGCTGGAACGATGATGAGCGGCTGTTGAAGAGCCTTGGGTATGAATAACCGGCAAAACTGCAAAAGCGCAGGATGGGGTGAGCGAGAAACAAACCCGGCGAATTTTGTGTGTTATCCGTCACTAGATGGGTCTCGCTGCGCTCTTTTCATCCTGCGGATTGCCAGCGCCCTGAAACTCCCCTCTCCCTTGTTGGGAGAGGGGCAGGGGGAGAGGGTGAAAGCGTGCCGAGGCGGTTGTCGGAACCGACCAACCCCCTCTCCCCAATCCCTGGAGGGTTCGCCCTGCATGGCTCACCCGTTCGGGTGGCGCAAAGCAGTGCTTTGCGAAACCCCACCCTCACCCCGCAAGGGGAGAGGGGCTTTCGCGTCTGAGCGATGAACCAGCGCAGCAAGGTCGACGGCCAGCCGGCCTACGTTTTACACAGTTACCCGTTCCGGGAAACCAGCCTCATCGTCGAAGTCTTTACCCGCGATTTTGGCCGCATGGCGCTGTTGGCGCGTGGCGCGCGCCGTCCGCGGGCGGCCATTCGCGGGCTGTTGATGGGTTTTCAGCCGCTCGAAATCGGCTGGGCAGGCAAGGGCGAGGTGTTGACCCTGATGAAAGCCGAATGGCAGGGCGGCCAGCCCTTGCTGGCGGGCGAGGCGCTGTTTTGCGGCTATTACGTAAACGAACTCCTGATGCACCTCCTGCCGCGTGAAGATGCCCACGAAAAGCTGTTCGCCGCCTATGCCGACATGTTGCAACGGCTGGCCGCCGACGCCGCCGGTAAAACCCGCGAAGCCGATCTGCGCCGCTTTGAAAAGGCGCTTTTGCAGGAGCTCGGCTATGGCTTGACGCTGGAGCGCGACGCCGCCGGTCAGCCGGTGGCGGCGGAAGCGTTTTACACTTACCGCATGGAACAAGGGCCAGCGCGTCTGGCCGCCGACGCCGAAGCCGCCCAAGGGCGTGACGTGGTGCGCGGCAAGACCCTCATTGATCTTGCCGCCGAAGATTTTTCCGACCCGCGCACGCGGCTTGAAGCCAAGGCGCTCATGCGCCTCCTCATGGCCTATTATCTGGCCGGTAAAGAACTGGAAACCCGCAAGATTTTCAAGGAGTTGCAGGAACTATGATCGAACTTGGCGTCAACATCGACCACATCGCCACCATCCGCCAGGCGCGGCGCACTTACGAACCCGATCCCGTGTGGGGCGCGGTCGAAGCGCATCTCGGCGGGGCCGACGGCATCACCGTCCATCTGCGCGAAGACCGCCGCCACATCCAGGACGCCGACGTGCGCCGCTTGCAGGAAACGACGCAGATCAAGCTCAATCTCGAAATGGCGGCAACCGACGAAATGGTCGGCATCGCCTGCGCCATCAAGCCGCAGATGGCGATGCTGGTGCCGGAAGGACGGCACGAGGTGACGACCGAAGGCGGCCTCGACATCGTGCGGGAAGAGGCCCGGCTCAAAGGCGTCATCGCCCGTCTGGCCGACGCTGGTATCACGACCAGCGTTTTCATCGACGCCGAATTACCGCAAATCGAAGCCGCCGCCCGCATCGGCGCGCGTGTTTGCGAAATCCACACCGGCCCCTATGCCCATGTTTTTTACGACCAGGGGCGCGATGCCGAAGCGCCCGCCGTGCTCGCCGAACTCGCCAAAATCCGCGCTGCGGGCGAGGCCGTCCGCCAGCTCGGGATGCGCTTCAACGCCGGGCACGCCCTCAATTACTACAACGTCCAGCCGGTGGCGCGGCTCCCCGGCATCCGCGAACTGCACATCGGCCACGCCATTGTCAGCCGCGCCGTATTCACCGGTTTGCGCGAAGCTGTGCGCGAAATGAAGGCGCTTATGGTTGCCGCTGCCGATAGGGCCGCCGCCGTCGGAAATCCGGAAAAATGATCCTCGGCATCGGCGCCGACATCGTTGCCGTAGCGCGGCTCTCCGCCCTGTGGGAAAAGCACGGCGACAAGGCGCTGGAAAAAATCCTCGCGCCGACGGAGTTCGCCGACTTTGCCAAAGCCGCCGACAAAGGCCGCTTTCTCGCCAAACGCTTCGCCGCCAAAGAAGCCTTCGCCAAAGCCTGGGGCACGGGCGTGCGCCCGCCGGTATTGCTGCCCGCCGTTGGCGTCAGCCACGACGAAGCGGGGAAGCCGTTTTTTGAATATCACGGCGAACTGGCGGGGATTGTTGAAAAGCGGGGTTTGATTGCTCATCTCTCGATCAGCGACGAAGCGGAATATGCGGTGGCTTATGTCGTGCTGGAGTGCGCCTAAAAACCCGGTTGGCGCAGCGATTTGCCGGGCGCGGCAACTCCCGTTAGTATAACAAACGTTATAACTTCGAGGTTTCTACCATGACCGCTCTTAAACTGACCCAGATCGGCAATTCGCTCGGCGTCATCCTGCCCAAGGAGATTCTGGCGCGGATGAAGGTGGAGAAAGGCGATGCGCTGTTTGTGACCGAGGCGGCCAATGGCGTGACCTTGACGCCTTACGATCCCGGGGTAGAAGCGCAACTTAAACTGGGCCGCGAGTTTATGCGTGAATTTCGCGACACCTTTCATCAGTTGGCCAAATGACCACCAACTGGCGCTGGCTGAACCAGGACGCGCTGATCCTGCTGCATGACGAAAGCCTGGCCGAACATGGCGGAATGCCGGGGTTGCGCGATCCGGGCCTGCTGCAATCGGCATTGGCTCGTCCGCTCAATCTGGCCGTCTACGGCGAGCCGGATGTGGCTGATCTGGCGGCTGCCTACGCGGTGGGGCTGGCGAAAAACCATGCCTTTGTCGATGGTAATAAACGGGCGGCCTTTCTCGCACTTGGCCTGTTTTTGGCGCTCAATGGTCACCGCTTGGCGGTTGGGCAGGTCGAAGCGACGCTGACCATCCAGGATGTCGCCGCTGGCGCCGTAGACGAGCCGCGGCTGGCTGCGTGGATACGCGAGCATCTGGACTGCCGGTCAATTTCAAGTTAGCCTATCGGAAAAGGAGTTTTATGCTGTCATTTGCTACTGAATTCCCTGTTGAAGTAACACGAACCTCTGCCGATTTTCTTGTTGCTATTCGAGAGTGGTTGCTGGGCTCACCACATACTTCATTCGAGGTTTCGGACCTGATCGACATCGACATCAAGAATGAGTTTTCGGCGCGGAAATCCAATGAACTTATTGAGACACTCAAATATCAAGCCGCAGGTAGCGATATGGCGGCCATCCGATACACAAAACAAGATCGAGGTCTCGAATGGGTATCAGCGAT
>JAITWU010000097.1 GCA_031285115.1 Azonexus sp.
GGGTGAAGATGCGCGGCCATTGGTTCCACGCTCTTGCGGGTCAGGGGTGACATCAGGCCTGTGCAGTACCCGCGCAGTCCGGCTTGACGGTCCGCATGACCGAGGCCTTGGCCCAGATCGTCCATCAATGCTTGCCTTCCACTTGAAGAAGTTCGCATAATACGTTGATTTTAATGACACAGTAAGATTAATCGCCGCTTCTGTAACTCATTGAGCGTTAAAGAATTTTGATGCTCCGGCCCTGCAGTTTGAACCGGTCTGAACCGGCCTGCCGGAGTTGACGTGTTAGACTAGTGGCATTCCCTCTGCTTTCCCGAATTTCATGTCCGGCAACACCTTTGGCGTCCTGTTTTCTGTCACTTCCTTTGGCGAATCGCACGGCCCGGCGATTGGTTGCGTCGTCGATGGCTGCCCGCCGGGGCTGGAAATTTGCCCAGCCGACATCCAGGCCGAACTCGACCGGAGAAAACCCGGCACCTCGCGGCATGTGACGCAGCGGCGCGAAGCGGATAGCGTCGAAATTCTCTCCGGCGTTTTTGCCGGGCGCACCACCGGCGCGCCGATTGCGCTCCTGATCCGCAACGAGGATCAGCGCAGCAAGGATTACGGCAAGATTGCCGAAACTTTCCGCCCCGGCCATGCCGATTATGTCTACACCCAGAAATATGGCTTCCGCGACTATCGCGGCGGCGGTCGCTCGTCGGCGCGGGAAACGGCGGTGCGCGTCGCCGCCGGGGCAATCGCCCGCAAGTGGCTCAAACACCGTTACGGCGTTGAAATTCGCGGCTGGATGAGCGCCTTGGGGCCTGTCGAAATCCCTTTCGTAAACGTCGCCGAGATCGACAACAACGCCTTTTTCGCGCCCAATGCCGGGATCGTGTCGCAACTCGAAGCCTATATGGATCAGTTGCGCAAGTCGCTCGATTCAGTCGGCGCGCGTCTCACCGTCACCGCCCGTGGCGTGCCGCCGGGCTGGGGCGAGCCGGTTTATGACCGGTTGGACGCCGACATTGCTTACGCCATGATGGGCATCAACGCCGTCAAGGGCGTCGAAATCGGCGCCGGTTTCGCCGCCGTCGCCCAGCGCGGCAGTGAGCACGGCGACGAAATGACGCCGCAAGGCTTTCTCAGCAACCACGCGGGCGGCGTTCTCGGCGGCATTTCGACCGGCCAGGAGATTGTCGTCAAAGTCGCCATCAAGCCAACGCCGTCGATTGCCCAGACGCGGCGTTCGGTCGATATTCACGGGCAGCCGGTCGAGGTGGCGACCGAGGGGCGGCACGACCCTTGTGTCGGCATCCGCGCGACGCCGATTGTCGAAGCCATGCTGGCGCTGGTGCTGATGGATCACGCCCTGCGCCATCGCGCCCAATGCGGCGATGTCGTTTGCGCTACGCCCCGCCTGCCGGGCGGGGCTGCATAATTTTTCAATCCTTCCGCGACCCAAGCGGATTTTTCATTAAAAAGAGGGGAGTCATCATGCAAGTCGATCACCACGATCTTTATCAGGATTTTCCGGAAATGCGCGACGCCATTGACGTTCTCAAATCCGGCAACGCGCTTTTCGTCCGCCAGTTGAACACTTACAACCGCCTTACCGGCAAGGTCGAAGACCTTGAAGAACACGATATGCCGGTCGCCGATTTCACGCTCGAAGACATGAAAAAACAGCGTGTCAAACTGAAAGACGACCTCTATCACATCCTGCTCGCCTACCGGGCCGGACAGCAGTCGGTTCGCTGAATACCGCCGGGGGCTGACGGGCCTCCGGTAAAATTGCCGGATGCAAGTTTTTCCCTATTGGCGTCTCTCCGGCTATTACTTTTTCTATTTCGCCTTCATTGGCGCGTTTTCGCCCTATTTCGGGCTGTATCTCGAATCGCTCCATTTTTCGGCCTGGGATATTGGCCTCCTGATGTCCCAGATGCAGTTGATGCGTCTGTTCGGCCCCAATCTCTGGGGCTGGCTGGCCGATCGTTACGGGCAGCGGGCGCGGATTATCCGGCTTTCCGGCGTCGTCGCCATCGCCGGTTTTTCCGCCTTTTTCTGGCTTGACCGGCTGCCCGGCATGTTGCTGGCGATGGCGGTGATGGCCTTTTTCTGGAGCGCCGCGCTGCCGCTCGTCGAAACGCTGACTTTTGACCATCTCGGCGCGGCCAAGAGCCGTTACAGCCGCATCCGGGTCTGGGGGTCGATCGGCTTCATCGTCGCCGTCATGGGCACGGGCGCTTTGCTCGACCGGATGGCGCTGCCGGGGTTGCTCTGGGTGTGCTCGGGGATTTTGCTCGGCATCCTCGGCTGGGCCATCGCCTTGCCGGAAACGCCGGGCAGGCTGCCGACGGCAAGTGAAGCAACGACGCCGCCGCTATGGCCGATTCTCCGCCAGCCGCGCGTCGCCGCCCTGATGGCGGCGTGTTTTGCCATGTCGGTGGCGCATGGGCCGTTTTATGTTTTTTATTCCATTCATCTGGCGGCCAACGGCTACAGTAAAACCGAAGTCGGTTTGTTGTGGTCGATCGGCGTGCTTGCTGAAATTGCGGTGTTTCTCGGCATGTCCCGGCTGGCCCGGCGCTTTTCCCTGCGCCTCATTCTGCTCGCCTGTTTCGTCGCCGCCGCCGTGCGTTTTGTCCTGATGGGCTGGGGCGTTGCTTCGGTCGGCCTGATGGTTTTTGTGCAACTTCTGCACGGGCTGACTTTTGGCGCTTGCCATGCTTCGTCGATTGCCGCCGTCCACGCCTGGTTTCCGGGGCGGGCGCAGGGGCGCGGGCAGGCGCTTTATTCGAGCTTTACCTTTGGCGCAGGCGGCTTGCTCGGCGCGTTGATCGGCGGCAAAACCTGGGATAGCTGGGGCGCGGGGTGGACGTTTTCCTTGGCCGCCCTGTTCGGCCTGCTCGGCCTGTTGCTGGTCTGGCGCTGGGTGCGGGAGCCAGAATCGGAACCGGAACCCGTTGACGCGGCCGGATAGCCGCCCTTACCGACTAACCCGGATATGTTCCTCAAGCAGTTGAACGACGCCGCCCGCCATATCGTCCGATGCCTGCCAACTGTGGTGACCAATGCGGATTTCGACGCCGTAATGGATGCTGCCGCCGACTTCGATTTTGCCTTGATCGGCCAGTTGCCGCTTGTCGCGCAGGGTTTGCAGTTCGGCGGTCATCTGGCCTGTTGTCGCCAGTAATTGCTGGCGGGTCGCTTCAACTTTTTCCAACACGCCGCCTGCGCCTTTTTGCGGGTTTTGCTGCAAAAAGGTGAGGAGCTTCAAAATGTTGTCGATTTCCTCCATTTTCTTTTTGAGCTGCTGTTCGGTTTCGGCGATCTGGTTTTCCAGATAGGGATCGACGCCCACTTGCAGCTCGGTTTTGACGCCCGCCGTGTTGCCGAGCGACCCGGCGCTGATGAGCATCGTCGCCTGGGTTTTGCCGCCGATGATCTGGCCGTTTTTGCTGCCCCGTTTGCCGATGATGATTTCGTCGCGGGCAATCAGTTCGCACTGGTGGATGCCGCGCTCGACGAGAATCGACTGGCCCGCTTCAGCGCGCGCGTTTTCCATGAACATGGCCTGCACATTGCCCGCGCAAATCAGGGTCGCGGTCGATTCGGGCAGCGCCGCGTGCGTTTCCTGATGGCCGATGACGCCGCCCTTGACCGCGATATTGCCGCCCGCTGTGATGTGGGCGGATTCGACCGCGCCATTGACGATGACATCGCCGCTGACCTTGATCCGCAGGCCGCTCTTGACATCGCCCGCGACGCGCAGCGAGCCGTCGAATTCGATGCTGCCGGTGCCGTAGTCGACATCCTTGACTTCGATGAGCGGATTGACCATGACGCCATCGGGCAACAGCACCGGCTGCCCGCCGGAGGTCGCCCGCAGCAGATTGGGATCGTTGTCGTCGGGCGCCGCCCCCTGCAATCCGGGGCGAAACGGAATGTCGGCCAAGGGTTTCGGCAGCACCGCATGGCCGCCCAGATTGGTCCCGGCCTTGCCCGGCGCTGGCGGCACGCGGCGCATCAGCGGGTTGCCGATGTCGACCAGTTGCAGGAAAGAAAAGTCGGCGTAGTGTTTGCGGCCCAGCTCATCTGCGCGGTTCTGGTTCTGGCGCTGGTCAAAGAGGTTTTCAAAGCGCGTCGGCCTGCCTTCGATGACCGGCTCGCCACGGGCGATCACCATGCTCAGACAGGTCCCGTCGGCAAACGCCGCAGCGATGGCGTCGGGCAAAACGCCGCAGGTCACGCCCCGCTCGCGCAGGGCTTCGGTCACGGTGGCGAGTTGAACGGCCTGGCCGCCCTGCGGCGGGATCAGGGTCAGGCGCGCCGTCATCATGTCCTGATCGAGGACGAGAGAAAATTCGCCGTCCCGTCGGCGGCCCAGTACGCTGACCACGGGTTGGCTGGCGTGGCGGCAGCTTGTGGCGAAGGCGCTGACTGCCGCCGCGTCGATCTCAAAATCGCCCCAGCTCCGCTCGGAGAAAGCCTGAAGGAGCGCCTCGGGTTCAGGGGGCAGGCTGCCGGTGGCGGGGTCAAAGCGCGCCTCGATCTCGCCCGTTTGTTCAATCAAGGAAAAAGTCAGGGCTTGCGGGGTTGTTGGTTCCATTGTTTTTGGCTAT
>JAITWU010000102.1 GCA_031285115.1 Azonexus sp.
TCGGCGAAGGCCCCGGCAGCGAGGAAGACGCGCGTGGCGAACCCTTCGTCGGCCAGGCTGGCAAATTGCTCGACAACATGCTGGCGGCGCTCGACATCGCCCGTGGCAACCGGGTGTACATCGGCAACGCCGTCAAATGCCGCCCGCCCGGCAATCGCACGCCGGAAGCCGCCGAAATCGCCGCCTGCCGCCCGTATCTGGAGCGCCAGATCGCCTTGTTGCAGCCAAAAATCATCGTCCTCCTCGGCAAAACGGCGGTGCATAGTCTCCTGCGCGAAGATAAATCCCTCGCTTCCCTGCGCGGCCAACGCCTTCTATACGCCGGGATTCCCGTCATCGTCACCTACCACCCGGCCTACCTCTTGCGCAACCTGCCGGACAAAGCCAAAGCCTGGGAAGACCTGCTCTTCGCCCGGCGTGTTCTGCGGGCGGGGTCGTAGCAGAGTCCGGCGCGGAGCCGGTAAGGGCAAGCATGGACGACTTCGACCCGCCGCCGCCAATCGTCTTGCCGCCTTTGAGCCGCAAAGGTCGTGGCGCGGGCTTGAACATGGACAGCCGTTTTGCCGCCCGGCAGCGCGAACGGATCGACGATGGCTGGGATATGGGCATGGACGTGGCGGAACCGCCGCCGCCGCTCAAAACCGAACTGGTGGTCGATGCCAGTAAAAGCATCATCACCGGCAACGATTCGCCCGACCTGCCTTTTGCGCGCAGCATCAACCCCTATCGCGGCTGCGAGCATGGCTGCATCTACTGCTATGCGCGCCCGTCGCACGCTTACCTCGGCTTTTCGCCCGGTCTCGATTTTGAAACGAAGATCGTCTACAAACCGGCGGCTGCCGCCCTGCTGCGCGAGGAACTCACAAAAAGCGCCTACCAGTGCGCCCCCATCGCGCTGGGCATGAACACCGACGCCTGGCAGCCGGTCGAGCGCCAGCTCGGCGTCACGCGCGGCATTCTCGAAACGCTGGCCGAATGCCAACATCCCTTCGGCACTGTTACCAAATCGGCGCTGATTCTGCGCGACATCGACATTCTCGCGGCGATGGCGCGGGAAAATCTCTGCCACGTCGCCATCACCCTGACCACGCTCGACCCGGAACTGGCCCGCCGTTCCGAACCCCGCGCCGCCAGCCCGGCGCGGCGGCTCGAAGTCATGCGCCAACTCGCCGCCGCTGGCGTTCCCGTTGGCGTCGCCATTGCGCCGATCATTCCCGCCCTCAACGACCACGAACTCGAAGCCATCATGGCCGCCGCGCAGGAAGCGGGCGCGAGAAAAGCCTTTTACACCGTGCTGCGGCTGCCGCATGAATTGAGTCCCTTGTTCCGCGACTGGCTCGCCACCCATGCGCCGGGCCGGGCCAGACATGTCATGAGCGTGCTCCGGCAAATGCGCGGCGGCGCCGATTACGACAGCGACTTTGCCACCCGGATGGGCGGCGCGGGCGAATTTGCCAACCTGCTGCAACAACGCTTCCGCCTCGCCAGTAAACGCCTCGGCCTCGACAACCAGGATGCGGCGTGGCCGCAACTCGACTGCTCGCGCTTCGTCAAACCGCGCCGGGCATCGGCGCAGGGGGAGCTGTTTTAGGTTTTGCCAGCGGCCAATGCAATCAGTTGACGGGCGGCAGTATAATCACGGGTTTTTAGCCTGCGTCACAAGCGTTTGATGAGGATGTTGCCGGAAATCATGGGTAAATTACAAACAGACAATAGCAGTGGACAAAAAAAACAAGATGATTTGTCGTGGCTTTGGCGTTATTTCCGGCTCTCGCTATCGTTGGCGGCGGCGTGCTTGATATTGATCGCCAGGCCGGTAGCGGCAGCGCCTGACGCCCCGGAAATTCTCGTCATTGGCGATTCCCAGGCGCAGGGCGTGGCTGGCGCTTTGCAGCGTTTATATATGCGCAGCCGGGAATACCGTATCGACGATAAAAGTAGAATCGGCACCGGGTTGATGTTCAAATCAAACTATGATTGGCCGGCTGCCGTCGAACAATTGGCGGCAGCCGGGCGTCCGGCTGTTGCCGTCATTATGTTTGGCGCCAATGACCGCCCGGCGATTCGTATCAAAGGCGTGGTCGATCAAAAATTGCTGGCGTCCTTCAGCGCCACTTATTCCGGTCGCGTTGCAAATATTGTCAAATCGCTCAAGAAAGCCAATATTCAGGTAATCTGGGTGAGCCATCCGGTGGTCAAGGATGCTGAATATAATGAAGACATGGCGGCGCTCAATCAAATTATGAAAAAAGCAGCCGAGCAGGAAGGCGCGCGGTGGGTATCCCTGCAAAATATCACCGGCGAAGATTCAGATGCTTACTCCGCCACGGGCAAGGCTTTGGATGGTAAAACGCACCGTTTGCGCGCCGACGATGGCATCCATTTCACCCCGGTCGGCTACGACCTCGTCGCCGCCAGAGTGGAGCCGGTGTTGAAGAGTATTGCCGCGCCGCTGCCCGGCAATACGGTAAAACCCGTGGCTGGCATTGGCGTGAAGGTTGTTCAATGAGATGGAGTTTTGCCGCGCTGGCGGCGCGCATCTGTATTGCTCTTGCCGTCAGCGGCTGTAGTTCCGGGAATACAAAAGATACGGCTGCCGGAACCGGTTTTTCGCCGGGCCAACCGCCCGGACGGGCCAGCATGGCGCTGGCCGAAAATAAAAAAACAGGCCGCGAAAAAAATGCCGGCAGCCTGGCGCACCCTGAAAGCGAACCGCTTCTGCCATTTTTTTTTGTATTGAAGGAATTAGAGTCCGGCGCGCGGGAAACGCCGGTTAATATACTGCAAATCGGAGATAGCCATACGGCAGGCGATTATTTATCCGGGCGGCTGCGCGAACTTTTGCAGAATCGTTTTGGCGCGGCGGGGAGGGGGTTTTTACCGCCAGGTTTTCCCGATAAATATTACAAACCCGATCTCATCAAAGTAACACAGAGCGCGGGCTGGCTGCGCCTGCGCAGTACGGAGGCCAATTCAACTGAGCGTTTTGGCATCGCCGGGGTGGCGCAGCGCAGCACCAAACCCCGGCAGCGCATGTCGATTTTGTCGACCGAAGCGGCTGGCTTCGATCATGGTTTTGTCGAAGTGCTTGGGCCGGCCCGTTTTTCTCTTACTTTCGATAATGCGGAAACCCGGGAATTCGATATTTCGGGCGATGCGCCGAATGGGGAGTGGATCGAATTTGACGCTCCGGCGGGCAGTCAGGAACTGGTGCTGGAAACCGGGAATTCGCCGGTCACGCTTTTAGCCTGGGGCGTACAGCGCAAAGGCGCCGGTATTCTTTACAGCAACCTCGGCACCATTGGCGCGCAGGCAAAACTGATGGGGCGCTGGGATGCCGGTATTGTTCGCTCCGAACTCCAGCATCTCGACCCGGCGCTGATTCTGATTGCTTTTGGCACCAATGAGGCATTTGGCGAGCGCAATGATCTCATTAATTTTTATTGGGATTTTTCCGATCCTGTCGCGTTTATTGCCAAAAGCGCGCCCAATGCGGCCATCGTCATTATCGGGCCGCCTGACAGCAATCGTCTTTACCGTCGGCCCGCCGGTGTTTATGGCGACTGTACGGATGCTGCCCTGAGCGGGCCGCCGCTCGCCCTGGCGGCCAACCCGGCGCAAAAAAAACGCCCGTTCAGCATCGTCTGGGCGACGCCGGAGGAAGTGACGCTGGTCGAGGCGGAGGAAATGCGCATCGCCGCCGATCATGGCTGGTATTTTTGGGATTGGAGCGCGGTCATGGGCGGCTCCTGCTCGGCGCATCGCTGGTCGGTCAGAAATGAGCCGCTGGTTCGTCCGGATCATATTCACCAGACCATGGCTGGCTATCGTTTTTCGGCAGAGCTTCTCTATCGGGAACTGATGACCGGATATGGCCGTTATCGCAAGGAAACTGGAATTTCTTCCAGTTTGAAACAGACCAGACGATAATGCTTTTCCCGACCCTCGTCTTTCTTGTTTTTTTTGTTGCCGTCGTCATCCTTTCGGCGCTGTGCCGGAATCATTTTCAACTCAGAAAAATCGTATTGACGGCAGCCAGTTATATTTTCTATGCCCAATGGAATATCTGGTTCTGCATTTTGCTGGCCCTGAGCACGATGCTCAGTTTCGCGGCTGGCCGCATGATTGCGGCGACGGAACGCGAGCAGCGGCGGAAAATTTATGTTGGCCTTGCCGTGGCGCTGCATCTCGGCATTCTGGCTTTTTTCAAATACCGCGATCTTGTCACTGAAACCTTGAATGAGGGTTTGGGCTGGATCAATATTGCAACTGAAATTCCCTTTCTCGATATTGCGCTGCCGATTGGCGTCTCCTTTTTTACCTTTCATGGCATTTCTTATATTGTCGATGTGTACCGCAAAGATGTCGGCGTTTGCCGCCAGCCGCTCGACATGGCGCTCTATATGTCGTTTTTCCCGCAGCTCGTCGCCGGGCCGATTGTCCGAGCCGCCTATTTTTTGCCACAATTGACGGAAACGGCCCGGTCGGCGCGGGTTCCGGTAACGGCGGCGCTGATTCTGATTTTATTCGGCTTGTTCAAAAAAATGGTGGTTGCCGACTATCTCGCCGCTGGTATTGTCGACCCGGTGTTCGCTTCGCCCACCAGTTTTGGCGGCGCTGATCTTTTATTGGCGGTTTATGCTTACGCCATTCAGATTTACTGCGATTTCAGCGGTTATACCGATATGGCGATTGGTCTTGCTGAATTGCTCGGTTTTCGCTTTCCGGTCAATTTCCGTCAGCCTTACCGGGCGCAAAGTTTGCAGGATTTCTGGCGGCGCTGGCATATTTCGCTCTCCAACTGGCTGCGCGATTATCTTTACAAGCCGCTTGGCGGCAGTCGTGGCTCGGTGCTGAAAACCTACCGCAATCTGTTTTTGACCATGCTGCTCGGCGGCATCTGGCACGGCGCGCAGTGGAAATTCGTCGCCTGGGGCGTCCTGCATGGCGGTGGTTTGGCCGTCGAGCGTTTCAGTATGCGGTGGACGGCAAAGTCGAGAAATTCCGCTGGTGGCAAATTTTTCTGGATGCTGGCGACCTTTCATTTCGTCTGCCTGTGCTGGATTTTCTTTCGGGCGCAGGATTTTGCGACGGCCTTTCTCTTTATCGAAAGTCTGGGCACGGGCTGGGATCAGGGTGTGCAGCAGGCAAGCGGGCTGGTGATCGGGTTGATTGCCCTCGGTTTTGCCTTGCAGTTTTTGCCCCGCCGTCTGCTCGACGGCATGATTGCCGCCCTCAGCCGCCTGCCGCTCTGGGCGCAGGGCGGCCTTGCCGGAGCGGTCGTCGCGGCGGTCGAAGCCCTTGGGCCGGACGGCATTTCTCCCTTTATCTATTTTCAGTTCTGAGTATGGCCGAAAAACAATCGGACGCGATCGCAGGGCAAAACCGTGAGCGTCTGGCGACGCCGGGCGGCGTGGTCGTGATGACCCTCGCCGGAGCCGTCGTGCTGTTGCTGCTTTGTTCGCATGGGCTTGCCGAATGGGCCGACCGCCAGTATCCGGAGCTTGCGCCTTACGCCCATTGGCTTGACGAGGCCCTGGCGCAGGTCGGCTTGTCGGCCTTTTATGACGCGCTGCGCAGCCTCGCCCGGATGCTTGCTGGCGCGGCTTAGTGCAGCGGCTTAATGCAGCGGCGAATCGTCGAGGTGGCGAACGTCGTCGTGCAGGCGCTGGTTATGCAGGTGGCGGAGGCGGATCAGGCACATCAGACCGGCGACGAAGAGGCCGAACAGGGTCAATACCCAGTGGCTCGACAGGTTGTAACGGATCATCAGGTAATACAGCCCGGTCATCACCAGAATGGACAGATTTTCGTTGAAATTCTGCACGGCGATCGAATGACCCGCGCCCATGAGAATGTGGCCGCGATGCTGCAAGAGGGCGTTCATCGGCACGACGAAAAAGCCGGACAGGGCGCCGATGAGGATCAGCAGCGGTATCGCCAGCCACAGGTGAGAGACGAAGTTGATGAGGATCATGATGACGCCCATGCCGATGCCGAGCGGGATGACTCTCACCGATTTTCTCAGGGTGACGAAACGCGCCGCCAGCACCGCGCCGATGGCGACGCCGATGGCGACGACGCCTTGCAGCATCGACGATTGCGACAGATCGAAATGGAGCGCCTCGGCCGCCCACTGGATGACGATAAATTGCAGCGTCGCGCCAGCGCCCCAGAACAGCGTCGTCACGGCGAGCGAAATCTGCCCGAGGCGGTCGCGCCAGAGGAGCGCCAGGCAATGGTTGAATTCATGGAACAGGTAGAGCGGATTTTTTTTCAGGGGCTGGTGGCGAACGCCGGTATCGGGCACGTAGACGTTGAAGAGGGCGGCCAGCACATAGAGCAGGGCGATGATGGCGACGGCTGCTTCGCCGGGGGTGTCGATACCGGTGTCGAGCAGCGGCAGATCGAAGGCGAGCAGTTTTTGGGCGACGGCGGGTTCGATCAGCGTGCCGCCGATGACCACGCCGAGAATGATGGCGGCGACGGTGAGGCCCTCGATCCAGCCATTTGCGACGACCAGCAGGCGGTGCGGCAGATATTCGGTGAGGATGCCGTATTTGGCTGGCGAATAAGCGGCGGCGCCGAGGCCGACGACGGCGTAGGCAAGGAGCGGATGGACGCCGAAAAACATCATCGCGCAGCCGCCGATCTTGATCGTATTGCTGATGAGCATGACCCGGCCCTTGGGCATCGAATCGGCAAAAGCCCCGACAAAGGCGGCGAGGGCGACGTAGGAGACGGTGAAAAAGGTTTTCAGCAGCGGCTCATAGCCGGCGGGCGCCTGCATGTCGCGCAGGGCGGCAATGGCGGCGATGAGGAGGGCGTTGTCGGCCAGCGCGGAAAAAAACTGCGCGGCCATGATGATGTAGAAACCGAGGGGCACAAAAAAACTTGTTTCTTATCTATGACTTCGGGCACGGTTTATACCATGCTTTGCGCCTGCTCAGGCAGCCAGCGGCGGAATGTGATTGAATAGCGCCCGTTAATGAGGAGAAAAGAATGGCTGACCGGCGTCTACAGGTCTTTCATGCCGTAGCCAGACATCTGAACTTCACCCGCGCTGCCGAGTCGCTGTTCATGACCCAGCCGTCCGTTACTTTTCAGATCAAGCAACTGGAAGCGGAGTACGGCGCGCGTCTCTTTGAGCGGCGGCGCGGCGGCGTCTCGCTGACGCCAGCGGGCGAAGTGATGCTGCCCTACGTCGAGCGCATCGTCGCCATAAGCAACGAACTGGCGACCCGTCTGGACGAAATGACCGGAGAAATGCGCGGCGCGCTGCTGATCGGGGCTGGATCGTCGATTGCCGGTTTCATGCTGCCGCCGGTGCTTGGCGAATTCAACGATCTTTACCCGCAAGTTCGCGTCCAGCTCAGTGTCGCCAATTCGGCGGAGATTGAAAACCGGGTCGCCGAACACAGTCTCGACGCCGGTTTTATCAGCCTTGCGCCCAAACTGCCCGGTCTTGCCAGCCGCCGTACCGGCATTGATGAACTGCTCGTCATCTGCGCCCCCGACTATCCGCTGGCCAAGCTGACAGCGGTGACGCCCAAACTCCTCGCCGATTACGAATTCATTGCCCGCGAGCCGGGGTCGGGCATTCGCACCCTGGTCGAAAACTGGTTTGCCGCCAATAAAATCGCGCCAGAACGGCTCAAAACGCAAATGGAGCTGGGCAGCCCGGAAGCGCTCAAGGGCTTGGTCGCCACCGGGCTGGGCTTTGCCATCGTACCGCGCGTGACCGTCGCCAAAGAACTGCGGCTCGGCGAACTGGCTGCGGTTCCACTGACGCCGCCGCTTCAGCGCGATGTGCGCCTGATCTACCCGGAAGAACGTTTTCAATCCCGTCTGGTGACGACTTTTGTCAAATTTGCCGCTGGCAAGTTGAAGGAACTTTACGCATGAGCACTTCCCGCCCGCTGCGCGTGCGCATTACGCCCGCGGCGATTCGCGCCAACTACCATCTCGTCAAACGCCTGACGCCAAATGCCCGCGCTTGGGCCGTCGTCAAGGCCGACGCCTACGGCCACGGCCAGTGGCGGGCCGTTGCCGCCCTGCGCGATGATGCCGACGGCTTTGCGCTCCTCGAATGTGAAAACGCCGTGGCGCTTCGTGAGCAAGGCGTGACGCAACCGATTCTGCTGCTCGAAGGCATTTTTTCCCCGACCGATGCGGCGGCTGTCTTTAGCCATCGCCTGACCACGGTCGTTCATTGTGCCGAACAGCTTGAGTGGCTGCTGGCCGTGCGCCGCGACGACCAGCCGCTCGATCTCTACCTCAAACTCAACAGCGGCATGAACCGCTTGGGTTTCACGGCGGAAAGCCTGCCCCGGGCGCGCGAATTGCTGGCCCGGCTGCCGCAGGCCCGCATCACCCTGATGACACATTTCGCCGAGGCCGATGGCGAACGGGGGATCGACTGGCAGTTGGCGCGGTTTTGGGAGATGGCGGGAGAGACGCAAACCCTTGCCGGGGCAGGCGAAAGAGCTTTATGCCGCGCCGCCGCCGCAGCACGATCGTCCCTCTCCCCTCGCGGGAGAGGGAAAGAGGGAGAGGGGGGCGGTAGTGGTATCTGGGGGCCTTCCCCCTCTCCCCAACCCCT
>JAITWU010000337.1 GCA_031285115.1 Azonexus sp.
TGGCGCGATGACGCTGCTTGCCGTCGTCTTTGGCAGCACCCTGCGCGCCAATGTGTTGCAAAAAAAACAGCCAGGCAATATGGCCGTACAATTGGCCGCTGTTGAAGATCAGCAGAGCCAGGGCAGCGCCGGACAAGGCCAGCGCCAGCGGGCGATGCGGGGATTTCCAGACGCCGATGGCGGCGGCGGCAAAGAAGGGCAGCAAAGTGAAGATAACCGCCAGCAGCGACGGCGCCGGATCGGTCGTCACCACATAACTCAGCCACAGATAAAGCGCCCCCGCCAACGCAATCATCCCGTGCCGAAAACGGAATTTCATTAATTTATCGTTCATCACATCATTAATGCCGCATAGCCATCAAAATGCCTGGCGCAAGATCCCGGCGATCATCCTTTGTCATTTCTGGTTCAAGTGTTTGGGAACCACCCTGTTCATCGCCGTGTTTTTTGCCGTTTATATTTATCTGCTCCGGCATCCGGCCTTTCCGGTCACTGAAATTCCCGCCTCAAGGCTCGACGATTTTATCAGTGTGCAACCGCTGGCCCTGCCCATTTATCTGTCGCTGTGGTTTTATCTGTCGCTGCCGCCGATGTTGATGACCACCCGCGCCGCCATCGTCGAATATGGCTTCTGGATCGGCAGCCTGTGCCTCGCCGCCCTGGCCATCTTTTATTTCTGGCCCACCGCCGTGCCCGATGCGGCGGTCGATTGGAGCCGTTATCCGGGCATGGCGTTTTTGAAAGGCATGGACGCCGCCGGTAACGCCTGTCCTTCGCTGCACGTTGCCACCGCTGTGTTTTCCGGCCTCTGGCTGGATCGGGATCTGTTGCGTCTGGGGTTGGGCCGGGCGGCGCGTTATGCGAACGTCATCTGGTGCCTGGCCATCATTTATTCGACCCTGGCGACCAAGCAGCACATGGCTGTGGATGCCGTGGCGGGAATTATCCTATCATTCGCCTTTTTCTTTGCCTTCAGGCGGGTCAAAGAAAGAAAAGCCTGAACGAAAATCACACCACCATGCAGACACTGCCGCTGATCCGTGACGCCGACATGGATTCGATCATCGCCTGGCGCGGCGCAACGCCGGTCACGCGGGCGACATTTTTGGGCCACGTGCGCGGCATGGCCGAACGGCTTCCCGATGTCGGCCATGTTCTCAATCTGTGCAAGGATCGCTACTGGTTCAGCGTCGGGCTGATGGCGAGTATTTCGCGCGGCATTTTGAGCATCATGCCCAACGCCGTCGCGCCCGATCTCATCGCCGGTTTGCGCGAGGAATTCGCGGGTCTCGTCTGCCTCTCCGATCAGCCTTTGCCCTTCTCCGGCCTGCCGTGGATTCCGGTTGCTGACTCGCCCGGCCTCGGGACGAATCAGGAAATACCGCGCATTGCCGCCAGCCAGCATATTCTCTGCATGTACACCTCCGGCTCCACCGGCAAACCCCGTGGGCATCTCAAAACTTTCGCCGGCATGTGGGGTTGCGCCACCGGCGGGGCCGGGCACGTGCGCGCCGCCGCTGGCGGCGACTGCAATATCGTCGGCACCGTGCCCTTTCAGCACATGTATGGCATCGAGACGACGGTTTTTCTGCCGCTGCAAGGCGGCGGCAGCCTGACTTCCCGCCTGCCCTTTTTCCCCGCCGATGTCGCGGCGGCGCTGGCCGAGGTTCCGGCCCCGCGCCTCCTGGCGACGACGCCCTTCCATTTGCGCAAGTTGATCGAATCGGCTACGGCTTTTCCGCCCGTCGCCGCCGTTCTGCTGGCGACCGCGCCCTTGTCGCAGGAATTGGCGAGGCAGGCGGAAGCGCGCTTCAAGGCCCCGGTCATGGAAATCTACGGCTCGACCGAAACCGGCCAACTGGCGACCCGGCAACCGGCGCGCGGCATTTCATGGCGTCTCTACGACGGCATCGGCATCGCCCCCGAGGCAGGCGGCTTCGTCGCCACCGGCGGCCATCTCGAAGGCCCGCAATTGCTCAACGACCTCATCGAAATCGAGGACGCCGACCGCTTTCGTTTGCTTGGCCGCAATTCAGACATTGTGAACGTCGCTGGAAAACGCAATTCTCTGGGCAATCTCAATCAGATTTTGCTCGACCTGCCGGGCGTCAGCGACGGCGTTTTCTGCCTGCCGCCTGCCGCCGCAGACGAGGAAGTGACCCGTCTCGCCGCCTTCGTCGTCGCGCCGACCTTGAATGCGCAGCATATTCAGGCCGCGCTCCGGCAAAAGCTCGATCCTGTATTCCTGCCGCGCCCGCTGATATTTCTTGAAACCCTGCCACGCGACGCCAACGGCAAACTCACCGTCGCCGCGCTGGCCGACCTGATGGCCCGGCATCTGACATGACCCGCGAACGACACTCCGCGCCCCTCCCCTTCGCGCCGGATCATCCGGCTTTCGCCGGTCATTTTCCCGGTTTGCCGATCATTCCCGGCGTGCAACTCCTCGACCGCGCGCAACGATTGATCGAAGCGCAATACGGTGTTTTGTTGAGCGGCATTCAATCGGCGAAATTTTTAAGCCCAGCCGCGCCGGGCGACGCGCTGGAACTGGAATACCAGATTGGAGAAAAGGGCGTGATGTTCGAGATTCGCTGCGGCGAGCGCAAGGTGGCGAGCGGGCAGTTCAATATTCAGGTCTGACCCAACAATGGCTTCACCGAATCCGGAAAAATCTCCCGAATGGTTGCAACACAAAGAGCGCGGCAGTTTTATTTTGCTGCGCTTCATGTGTCGCCTTTCTTTATGGCTGGGCCGCCCGTTGTCGCGCGTCGTGCTGCATGGCGTCGCTTTGTATTTCGCGCTGGCGAATTCGGTTGCGCGTCAGGCTTCGCGTGATTATCTGCGGCGCGTGTTGCAACGTCCCGCTGCCTGGCGCGATGTCTATCGCCACATTCTGACTTTCGCCACGACGATTCATGATCGCCTCTATCTGCTCAACGACCGCGACGACCTGTTCGACATTCGCACCAGTGGCGACGAGAGCCTGCGGCAATTACACGCCGCCCGCCGTGGCTGCCTGCTGTTCGGCTCGCATCTCGGCAGTTTCGAGGTCTTGCGCAGCATTGCCCGCGCCCAGGGCGGCATCAATATCAGCTTCGCCATGTATGCCGGCAACGCCAGCCAGCTCAACAGCGCCCTTGCCGCCATCAATCCCGCTGTCGTGCTCGACATCATTCCCATCGGCCAACTCGATTCGATCCTGACCATCCACCGGCGGCTGGGCGAGGGCGCGATGGTCGGGCTGCTCGCCGACCGCGCTGTTGCTGCCGACAAATATCTCGAAATGCCTTTTCTCGGCGGCATCGCCCGCTTTCCTTCAGCGCCGTTTCGGCTGGCGGCGCTGCTCAAGGAGCCGGTTTATTTCATGTCCGGCCTCTATCAGGGCGGTAATCGCTATGATGCGCAGTTTGAATTATTGGCCGATGGCGAAAATCTGGCGGCGATGGCGCGCGAAGAGGCCATTCTGGCGCTGGCGGAAAAATACGTCGCCGCGCTCGAACGGCATTGCCGCGCCGCGCCCTACAACTGGTTCAACTTTTTTGATTTCTGGAAACGCGATGAAATTTCCTGAATACCGGTGGCGGTTTTTTCTCGCCGCCCTGATTTTTCTGCCCCTGTGCGCCTGGGCGGATGACTGGCAGCCGACGCAACTGATGCAATTGCTGGCGCAAAAGAAATCAGGCCGGGCGACGTTTGTCGAGAAAAAAACCATCGCCATGCTCGACCAGCCGCTCGTTTCCTCCGGCAATCTCGCCTTTACCGCGCCGGACAAGCTGGAAAAAATCACCCTGACGCCGAGGCGCGAATCGCTCGCGCTCGACGGCAATATGCTGACCATCGAGCGCCAGGGCAAACGCCCGATGACGGTGCGCGTCGAGGAATACCCGGAAGCCGCTGCCTTCATCGAAGGCATCCGCGGCACGCTGGCGGGCGATCTTTCGGCGCTGGAGAAGTTTTATACGCTCACTCTCACCGGCGCAGCCGGAAAGTGGCGGCTCAAGCTGATTCCCAAAGAGGAGAAGATGAGCAGCATTTTCAGCAGTATCGAGATCGCCGGGGTCAATGCCGAGGTCAAAACCATCACGCTCGAACAGCGCGATGGCGACCGCTCGGAAATGCTCATTACGCCAGTCGAATGAAACGTCATCCGCCCATCCTGCTGTGGCTTGCCGCCATGCTCGCGTGCGTTTTTGTCATTGCCCGCACCACGTTCGTCTCCGACCTCTCGGCCTTCATGCCCAAAGCGCCGAGCGAGCGGCAGCAGCTTTTGATCGACCAGTTGCGCGACGGCGCGCTGGCGCGGCTGGTGATGATCGGCATCGAGGGGGGTGACGCGCCCGAACGCGCCCGGCTGTCGCGTGAGCTGGCGGCGCAACTGCGTGCGGGCGGCCTGTTTGCCGGGATTCAGAACGGCGACGCCGAGAGCGACGGGCGCGACCGCGCTTATTTTTTCGATCATCGCTATTTGCTGTCGCCCGCCGTCACGCCGGAACGCTTCACCGCCGCCGGGCTGCATGAGGCCATCGCCGATTCGATTGGCGGATTGAGCGGCGACGCCGGTTTGCTGCTGAAAAAAATATTCCCGCGCGACCCCACGGGTGAGACGCTGCAACTGATCGAGCAGTTCGCCGGTTCCACCGCGCCGCGCAGCCTTTATGGCGCCTGGGCTGCGCGCGATGGCGAACGCGCCGTGCTGCTCGCCTACACGGCAGCGCCCGGCACCGACACGCCAGCGCAGGCGGCGGCCATCGAGGCGATCAGGCACACGTTTGCAAACCTGCCCGACCGTCAGGCCGACACGCGCATCGTGTTGAGCGGCACCAATGTTTTTTCGGTCAAGTCGCGCAATATGATCGAAAGCGAAATCGCCCGACTCGCTGGCGCCAGTTTGCTGCTGGTCGCCACGCTCCTGCTGCTCATCTACCGCTCGCCGCGCCTGCTCGCGCTCGGCCTCTTGCCCGTGCTGTCCGGCGCATTGGCGGGCATTGCTTCCGTCAGCCTCGTCTTCGGCCAGATTCATGGTCTCACGCTCGGTTTTGGCACGACGCTGATCGGCGAAGCGGTCGATTATTCGATCTACTTTTATCTGCAACGCGCCGGTCAGCTCGACCAGGGGCGTTTCTGGCGCACCATCTGGCTGGGCATGAC
>JAITWU010000364.1 GCA_031285115.1 Azonexus sp.
GTGTGCTGCGCTTACACGCAAAAACAGGTGATCCTCGCCAAGGATCATGTGCCGGAACTCGAAGCAAAAATATTCCACAACGACATCCGCGCCTACAGCAAGGATTTCGAGCGTTTCTACCAGCGCGCCGAGCGGCTGCCGGGAGTCGAATTCATCCGCAGCTATGTCTCGGTCGGCGCTGAAGACCCGCTCACCAAAAATGTCACCATCTGCTACGCCACCGATCAGGGCGTCAAGGAGGACGAATTTGAACTGGTCGTTTTGTCGGTCGGCATCAACCCACCCAAGGATGCGCAGAAATTCGCCCGTATCTTCGGCGTCGAACTAAATGCCCAGGGTTTTTGCCGGACCGATCCGGCCAACCCGGTCAAAACCAGCCGCCCCGGCGTTTTCGTCAGCGGCGCTTTCATGGGGCCGATGGATATTCCGGAATCGGTCTATACGGCAAGCGGCGCTGGCGCCCAGATTGCCGAACTGTTGCAGTCGCGGCGTGGCCGGTTGTCGAAAAAGCGCGTCTACCCCGAAGAGCGCGACACCCGCGAAGAAGCGCCCAAGGTCGGCGTCTTCGTCTGCCGCTGCGGCGCCAATATTGGCCGTGTCGTCGATGTGCCCGCTGTCGCCGAATACGCCGCCGGGCTGGAAAATGTCGTGCATGTCGAAGAAAGCCTGTTCGCCTGCGCCACCAACACCGCCCAGGCGATTGGCGAGACCATCCGCGACAAGGGCCTCAACCGCGTCGTTATCGCCGCCTGCACGCCGCGTTCGCACGAACCGCTGTTCCGCGACACGCTGCGCGAAGCGGGCGTCAATCAATATTTTTTCGACATGGCCAATATCCGCGAGCACTGCTCCTGGGTGCACGCTAAGGAACCCGAGGTGGCGACCGGCAAGGCCAAGGACATCGTGCGCATGTCGGTGGCCCGCGCCCAACTGTTGCAGCCGCTCGGCGAGTATTACCTGCCGATCAACAAGGCCGCGCTGGTGGTCGGCGGCGGCGTGGCCGGCATGACGGCGGCGCTGACCATCGCCAATCAGGGTTTCGAGACCTGGCTCGTGGAAAAAAACGCCGAACTCGGCGGCATCGCCCGGCGTTTGCATTACACCGCCGAAGGCATGGCCGTGCAGCCTTTTCTCGCTGACCTGAGAAAAAAGGTCTACCAGCACCGCGATATTCACGTTCTGACCGAGGCCGAAATCGTTTCGGTCGATGGCTATGTCGGCAATTTCAGCACCCGCGTCAAGGCTAAATACCGCGAGCGCGTCATCGAACACGGCGTCGCCGTCATCGCCGTCGGCGCCCAGGAACTGAAGCCCGAGGAATACGGCTACGGCGAGAGCGAGCGGGTCATTACCCAACTCGAACTGGAAGAAAAAATCGGCGCGGGCGACGCCAGCTTGAACGCCATCGACAGTGTGGTCATGATCCAGTGCGTCGGCTGCCGCCAGCCCGACCGCAACTACTGCGCCCGGGTCTGTTGCAGCGGGGCGATGAAGAATGCGCTGAAGCTGCGCGAAATGAAGCCGGACGCCGAAATTTACGTGCTTTTCCGCGACATCCGCACCTACGGCTTCAAGGAAGACCTCTACCGCGAGGCGGCCAGCCGCGATGTCCGTTTCATCCGCTATGAGCCGGAAGACAAGCCGCTGGTCGAGGCGGCGAGCGAAAGCGGGCGGGATTTCATGCGCGTGCTGGTGACCGACCCGGTGCTCGGCAAAAAGCTGCAACTCGATGTCGACAGCGTGGTGCTCTCAACCGCGGTGATTCCGCCGGAAGGCGCGCTGACGATGGCCCGCCACTTCAAGGTGCCGCTCTCGCCCGACGGATTCTTCCAGGAAGCGCACGTCAAACTGCGCCCGGTCGATTTCGCCGCCGAAGGCGTCTATCTGTGCGGCACCGCGCAGTACCCCAAACATCTGCCGGAAACCCTCAACCAGGCTTACGCTGCGGCGGGCCGGGCGCTCACCCTGCTGACCCAGGATTCGGTGGTCGCCTCCGGCTCGGTGTGCGAGGTCGAAGAGCGCGATTGCGTCTCCTGCGGCGCCTGTATCACCTGCTGCACCTACAACGCCATCGACTTCAAGGAGACGCCGCGCGGCAAAAAGGCCGTGGTCAATCCGGTGCTGTGCAAGGGCGACGGGCTGTGCAGCGCCAAATGCCCGACCGGCGCGATTGGTTTGAAGCACTTTACCAATGACGCGGTGTTCCGCCAGATCGACGCCGCGCTCGCGCCGCGCCAGCCGCGCATCATTCCCATCATGGCGGCGAGGAACTGAACATGGCTGCGAGCGATTTCAAACCCGTCGTCATCGGTTTTCTCTGCAACTGGTGCTGTTATGCCGGGGCTGATCTGGCGGGTGTTTCCCGCTTTCAGTACCCCTCGCATCTGCGCGTCATCCGCCAGATGTGCTCGGGCCGGGTCGATATCGAATTCGTCATGCGCTCCTTCCTGCAAGGCGCCGATGGCGTCTTCGTCGGCGGCTGCCATCTCGGCGATTGCCACTACAACCCGGAAGGCAATTACGACGCCCTCGGCAACGCCCTGATCGGCAAGCGCATCCTGGAGCACATCGGCATCCGCCCGGAGCGGCTGCGCATCGAATGGGTTTCGGCGGGCGAAGGAACGCGCTTTGCCGAAACGCAAAATGAAATCCACGCCACCATGATGGCCCTCGGGCCGCTTGGCGAAGCCGAAGGCCAGCCGGTCGCAGCCCTGCGTGAAGCCGTGCAGGCGGTGATCAATATGGTGCCTTACCTCAAGCTGGTCGAACGCGAGCGTTTTCGCCTGCCGCATCGCAGCGAGGAGAACTACCACAAGCTGCACGCCGACCCGGAATTCAACGCCATTTTCACAAGCATGGTGCTCGACAAGATTACCCAGAGCCGCATCATGGGCCGTCTGCGCGCCGAGGAAAGCCTGCAGGCGGAAGATCTCGCCACCGGCTTGCAACTGACCCCGGCGGAGGTCATGCGCCATTTCGACATTCTCGCCGAGCGCGGCATGTTGCGCCTCGACGGGCGTCTCGCCCGGCATCTGCCGATTGCCACGGCCGCCTGAAGACAGAGGAGCCTCTACGCATCATGTGCGAACAAGCCGTCGCCGCCATTATCGAAAACCACCGGGGCCAGCCGGAGGCGCTCATTCACGTCCTCACCGCCATCCAGCACGAACTGCGCTGGCTGCCGCGCGAGGTGCTGGCGAGGGTGGCCGAGGCACTCGGCGTGCCGCTCAGTCAGGCGCTCCAGATCGCGAGTTTCTACAAGGTCTTCAGCCTGACGCCGAAAGGCCGCCATGAAGTGCATGTGTGCACCGGCATGACCTGCCACCTGTGCGGTGGCGACAGGCTGCTCGCCAAAGTCGAGGAAGCCACCGGCCTCAAACCCGGCGAAACCGACGCCGCCGGACGCTTCACGCTGGAGCGCGGCAGTTGCCTCGGTAGTTGCAGCATCGGCCCGGAATTGATCGTCGACGGCAGGCACCACGGGCGGATGACGCCGGAGCAGGTCGAGGTCGTGCTCGCCCAGTACCCCTAGATTGTCGAGGACGAAGCCCATGCCCAAATTCAACACCGCCGCCGAACTCGAACAGTATTGCGCCCACCTTCTGGCGGCGCGCGATCCGGCCCGGCCCTGTATTGCCGTTTGCGCGGGCGCAGCCTGTGATGGCCTCGATTCGGCGGCGGTCGCCCAGGCGTTTACCGACGAAATCGCCCGCCAGAATCTGGCTGGCCGGCTCGATCTGCGCGTCACCGGCTGCCACGGTTTTTGCGAAAAAGGCCCGAACGTCATCGCCGGGCCGCAGGATATTTGCTACTTCGAGGTCACCCCCGGCGATGTCCCGGAAATCATCCGCGCCACGCTCGCGGGCGAGGTTTATGAAGCAAAGATTTACCGCGACCCGGAGACCCGCGAAAAAATCGCGCCGATGAGCGAAATCCCCTACTACAAGCATCAGGTGCGCCTTCTCATCGGCGACAACCCGCGCCTCGACCCCCTGAAAATCGACGACTATCTCGCCGTCGGCGGCTACGCCGCGCTAGTCAAAGCCCTGACCACGATGACGCCGGACGACGTGCTCGCCGAAGTCAAACGCGCCGATTTGCGCGGTCGCGGCGGCGGCGGTTTTCCCGCCGGGGCAAAATGGGAGACGACCAAAAACGCCCCGGAAAAAACCAAATACGTCATTGCCAACGGCCATGAAGGCGAATCTGCCGCCTTCATGGATCGGGCGATGCTGACCGGCAACCCGCACAAGGTGATCGAAGGGCTGATCATCGGCGCCTACGCCATCGGCGCGCATCAAGGATTCATTTACACGCGCCACGACGCGCCGCGCCTCGTCGAACACGTCAAGGCGGCGCTGGCGCAGGCTGAAGCCTATGGTTTTCTCGGCGAGAACATCCTTGGCAGCGGCTTCGATTTCAAGGTTGAACTGCATTTCGATGTCGGCATTTTCGTCTCCGGCGAATCCTCGGCGCTGATGCGCTCGATCGAGGGCAACGCCCCCGAGCCGCGCCCGAAATACATCCGCACCTCGGTTTCCGGCATCTGGGACAAACCCTCGAATCTCAACAATGTCGAAACCTGGGCCAACGTGCCGCAGATCATCGCTCGCGGCGCTGAGTGGTTCGCTGGCATCGGCAGTGAAAAGAGCAAGGGCACCAAGCTCGTTTCGCTCTCCGGCCACATCGTCAATAGCGGCATTGTCGAAGTGCCGATGGGGACGACGCTGCGCACGCTCATTTTCGCTATCGGCGGCGGCGTGCGTGACGGCAAGGCGTTGAAGGCCGTGCATTTCGGCGGCGCCATGGGCGGCTCGCTACCGGTCGAGTACATCGACGCCCGGCTCGATTTCGATGAAATGTCAGCGCTCGGCGCACCCATTGGCGCCGGTGGTCTGCTGGTGATGAACGAAGACACCGATATGGTCGATATTGCCCGTTACCTGATGGATTTTCTCGTCAGGGAATCCTGCGGCAAATGCGTGCCCTGCCGCGAAGGCATGTTCCAGATGCTGAAAATCCTCACCGGCATCGCTGAAGGCCGGGGCCGTAAATTCGATCTCGAACGCCTCGCTGAACTGGCCGAAGTCACCAGCCTTGGCAGCCTGTGCGCCCTGGGCAAGACTTCCGCCGCGCCGGTCAAGAGCATGTTGCAGTATTTCCGCGACGAATACACGGCGCGCATCGACGCCGGGAGCCAGACGCCATGAGCCAGGTGACGCTGAAAATCAATGACCGCGAAGTCGTCGCCGCAACCGGCATGAGCGTGCTGCAAGCGGCGCGGCAGGCGGACATCTTCATCCCCACCCTGTGCCACCACGACCGGCTCGAAGCCTATGGCGGCTGCCGTCTGTGCATCGTCGAGGTCGAGTCGCGCGGCAGGATCAACCATGTCGTTTCCTGCACCTACCCGGTCGAACAGGGCCTCACGGTGCGCACCCGAACGGAAACCGTCGACCGCATCCGCCGCGTGCTGGTCGAAGAACTCATGGCGCACGCGCCCGATTCGCCGGAACTCAAAACGCTCGCCGAAGAATACGGCGCTGACCGCAACCGCTTTGGCAAGGAGCCGATCTTCTGCGTCATGTGCGGCCTCTGTGTGCGCTACTGCGCCGAGATCAAGGGCGAGCACGCGGTCGGCTTCATCGAAAACGGGCCACGGCGCGAAATCAGCTTCGTCCCCGAGCGGGCCGCCAAGGTCTGCTGGGATTGCCAGGAGTGTTTTACCGTGTGTCCGACTTCCTACGCCCAAGCCGCCTATCTGCTGGCCAGGGGCCTCGCCTTCCCGGACGCGCCGGGCGGCGCAGGGCCAGCAAAGTGACCATCGGCATCAATCAAGACGAGTATGAAAAGGAGACATCATGAGATATGCCGAAGCCGGATATAACCTCGAAATCGACCTGAGCACGGGCAGTATCGAGCGCGAAGCGAGCGACCCGGCGTGGACGAAAGATTATCTCGGCGGCCAGGGCACGGCGGCGCGGATTTTGTGGGAGCGCGTACCGCCGGAAGTGGATGCCTTGTCGCCGGACAATCTGCTCATTTTCAGCACCGGCCTCCTGGTCGGCACCCCGGTGATCGGCGCCAACCGCACCATGGTCGATACCATCTCGCCGCAGACGGGCCTTTATTCGCACTCCATTTTCGGCGGCTTTTTCGGCCCCGAACTGAAGTGCGCGGGCTACGACAAAATCGTCATCCGCGGCAAGGCGGACAAACTGGTCTACCTCTACATCAACAACGACCAGGTCGAAATCCGCGACGCTTCCCACCTCGCGGGCAAGGGCGCGACGGAAACCGCCGACATCCTGCAAGCCGAACTGGGCGACACGCAGATCCAGGTTGCGGCCATTGGTTTGGCTGGCGAGCACCGCTGTTACATGGCCTCCATCGAGCACGCCAATTCCAGCGCCTCGCGCGGCGTCGGCGTCATCATGGGCGACAAGCGCCTGAAAGCGATTGCCGTGCGCGGGGCCAAGGATATTTATACAGCCAAGCCGGAAGCCCTGTTCAGCATCTGCAATCACATGATCCGCGCCATCCACGACAACCCGCACTGCGGCGACAGCATGGCGCATGGCGAGGGCGACCAGTTCCACGTCGACAACTTTGCCTGGGGCAACGCCCGCGCCCGCCGTCGCGATTTCTGGACGAAAGAAGTCGAAGACCACTGGAACGCCGTCGAAGACCGGCTGCGCGTGCGCTGGACGGGCTGCTACAACTGCCCCAAAGACTGCCATCAGGCGATCCAGACGCCGGGCCGCCGCCCCTATTTCCAGAAGTGTTACAGCAAGCTCACCTACGCCATGGCCGCCTACGAGGGGCTGGAATTCGACTACGACATCATCGCCATCACCCAGGAATACGGCATGGACGCCTACGCCACGCCGCAGGTCATGGCTTTTGCCGTCGAGCTATATGAAGCGGGCATTCTCACCGATGCCGACATGCCCGGTTTTCCCAAGACCGGGGCCGAGCGCTTTTACTGGCTGGTCGAAAAAATCGCCCGCCGCGAGGGCATTGGCGACATTCTCGCCGATGGCGTCTATCACGCCGCACGTCGCATCGGCAAAGGGGCGGAAGCCTACGATCACAACACCATGAAGAAATTCGAGCAGGTGCCGATCAAGCTCTCGATGCTCAATCACCCGTATTTCCTGATGTACGCGACCAGCGAAAAAATGGCCATCAACCAGACCGAAGGCTCCTTCCCGCAAGCGCCGATCGCCGACAAGGCCGAGCGCGAAGCCTTCGTCGCCGGTTGGGAAGCGGCGCCCGAACGCTTCAAGAAATGGCTGCTCGAATGGGAGCCGCGCACCCATATGCCGCTCGAAGCGTCGATCAATGTCGCCGACTGGAACGAAACCATGCACTACGTCGATGACGCGCTCGGCATTTGCGCTTTCCTCGCTTCCTTCCGCGGCCAGTTCGGCGGGCGGCCGCCATATCACATCTACAACCTGCCGGAATTCATCAAACTCGCCGCCGGGATTGAACTCGACGCCGACGCCCTGTGGCAGACGGCGGCGCGCAACCGCAATCTGATTCGCGCCATCAACGTGCGGCGCGGTATGCGCCGCGTCGACGAAGCCCCGCCCGCCGATCACTGGAAACACCGCGACCCGGAAATGGAGGAGAAGCTGCTCGACGCCTATTACGACCTCAAGGGCTGGAACCGGGACGCCGTGCCGACGGCGGCAACGCTCGACCAACTCGGCCTGTCCTTCGTCAGGGATGATTTCATCGCCCGTGGCATTTTGCCCGCCACGGCTTGAGTCAGGGCCGCGTCATGTCCGGGGAAAAAATGACCACCCAAATGACCACCAAACAGCGTCTGCTCTGGCAGGGCAAGCTCACGCTCGCCGTGCTGGCCGCGATGCGTTGGAGCTTGTTCAAAGTCTTTCCCCGATGTACGAGACCATCGGGTATGGGGCACGATTCCCAAGCGGCATCAGCCGCGAGCAATTCGAGCCGATTTGCCCTCTGCTGGAGAGTGCCCGCAAAAAGACTGCTCTTCGCAAGGTCGATCGCCTTGTCGTAGTCCTCAGATTTGAAGAGCAAGCAGCAAATATTTAGTTCTGGACTGTTGCCAGATTAAAATATCGTCCTTCGTATCATCCAATGTGATTACATGCCCTCGCCCGACAGTACCGAAAGCGCCTCACTGCCCGCGTCCGCGCCTTCCGGCGATCTGCGCGCGCCTTTCGGCGACGATCATGAGTCCCTGCGTATGTGGGTGCGCCTGGTCGGCTGTTACCACCTGATGGAAATCGGACTTCGCAATGAGTTGCGCACCAAGTTCGACACGACGCTGCCGCGTTTCGACCTGATGTCGCAGCTCTACCGCTATCCCGACGGTCTCAAAATGAAGGACTTGTCGCGGCTGCTGCTCGTCACCTGCGGCAACATCACCGGCTTGACCGACCGTCTGGTCGAAGATGGCATGATCCAGCGCCGCGACAACCCCGAGGATCGCCGCGCCTACCACATCGTTCTGACGGCCAAAGGCAAGAAAGCTTTCGAGGCCATGGCCGAGGATCACGAGCGTTGGGTCAGCGCGGCGCTCTCCGGACTGGCGAAAAAAGATCAGCAGCATCTGTCTGAACTGCTGAGCAAATTGAAGCGCCATCTCACCAGCTTGCCGACGTCCTGAAAACGGGACAGCGGCGACCGCGGCCTGTGTCATGGCGCTTGATTACCAGACCCTGAAAAACTGGCCTTTTGGCCCGGTCGAGCAGACCTGGAGCCAACGCGACACCATGCTTTACGCGCTGGCGCTCGGCTGTGGTGCCGATTCCGGCAATGCGGACAATCTGCGTTTCGTCTATGAGGAAGGCCTGCGCGCTCTGCCGACCATGGCGACCGTCCTCGGCTACCCCGGTTTCTGGATGATGCAGGAAGCCAGCGGCATCGACTGGCGGCGCGTGGTGAACGGCGAGCAACGGCTCATCCTGCATCGTCCCCTGCCGACTGCAGGCCGTTTCATCGGGCGCAGCCGGGTGACGCACATTACCGACAAGGGCAAGGTCGGCGCGCTGGTGGTCACCGCGCGTGAACTGAGCAACGCCGTTACTGGCGATTTGCTGGCCACCGTGCAAACCGTGACCGTTTGCCGTGGTGACGGCGGCTACAGCGCCACTGGCCAGCCCAGCGACGAACCGCTGCCGCCCTTGCCCGGGCCGCCGGCCGACCGTTCCCCGGATGACGTGATCGACTTGCCAACCCGTCCCGAAACGGCGCTGATTTACCGTCTGGTCGGCGGCGACATGAATCCGCTGCACGCCGACCCGCGTAGCGCCGCCGCCGCTGGCTTCGAACGGCCCATCCTGCATGGACTGGCCAGCTTCGGCCTGGTCGGCCGCGCCGTGCTTGCCGTCTGTTGTGGCGGTGATCCGACCCGCTTGACCGCGCTCGCTGCGCGGTACTCGGCCCCGGTTTTCCCTGGCGAGACGCTACGCACGGAAATCTGGCGCATCGGGCAACAGGCGCATTTCCGTGCCAGCATTCCGGCACGCAACGCGCTGGTGCTCAGTCACGGCCTGGCTCGATGCGCGGCCGCCTGATGTTATGCGGTCATTGCGCTAGATAAAGCCAATTAGATTCCGTAAATACGCGCAATTCCCGCAATCATAGGATGGAATATTGCAAAATTTTTCAATTAACATTGAATAAATTGATGTTATATATAAAAAAAGAATAACATCAATGATTACAATCGTCGGGTCGTATCGGTTCCAATTCCGACAAGGCCTTCTATGCGCGCTATCAACCCTTTGTTTCCATTCGAGTTTTCCCTCCGCGCCACGGCTTCTTTACTGATTTTGGCGACGATCGTTTTTTCCATGCCCGTCAAGGCGGCTTGCTCAATAGTTTATGGAACTGTAGTGACCACCCCTGTAGCCATGGGGACGGGAAACAGTTGTAACGCTATTCAAGCCGGAACTGGCGGCAATATTATTGCTCCCAGCGTGACCATAACGGGCACGCCGCCCGCTTCCCCGGCGTTTCCAGGGTATTACGTGTATGCGCATGACGGCGGATCAATCAATTTCAGCGGTTCGAGCGTTGTCAATGTAACAATGGGGCAGCAGACACTGGTGGCGGGAGATCCGACAACCGCGACAACCCGGTCGGCGCTTGCCGCCATCGGCTCCTCGTCCCAAATCGATGCCAGAGACGGAACAAAAATCACCGTCGCCAACGCGGGTCACGGAATATACATGCGGGACGGCGGGCAGGTGCTTATTGACAACTCTACTGTCATCGAAGTGGATTCATCGGGATTCGGAATCGTGGTTGACAATACGACCACCACGTTGAAGGATAATCCGAAAATTACAATTATTGGCTTCAACACATCCACTTTTGGCAATGGCTTGCAAGTGAGGAACGGCGGAAATATCACCATTCAGGATTCATTGATGATCGAGGGAGAAACGAGCAATACGCCTGCCGATGACGGAGGAATCAAGGGAATTGAGGTGACATGTACCGCGAATGGCGCAGCGGGCGCATCGTGCGGCTCGAGTACACCGGGCGGCAAAGTGACGATTGCTCCAGGCGCTCATGTAGACATGCGGCTTTCAAACATGCAGGGAGTAAACGTGTATGGCGTCAACGCCACATCCGGAGGACAGTTTTTAGGTGGCAACATGACGATTGACGTGCTCAATGATATGAATACATCCACAGTGTGCGCCAACTCGAGTAATCGGCTCACCTGCCAGGCTTATGGTTATGGTTTCAGATCGACGGATATCACCGCCACGGGTGACCGTTCTTTTATTGACGGAACCAACAGCACGATAACGCTGCATCCGGGCACCCGCAACGCGACTGGCGCGGCCATGCTCAATGGCGGTCTTGTGGAGATGGACCACACCACCACGATTACCTCCACCAGCAATGGGGCCGCCCCTTGGGATAATTTGGGCATCAAAGTCGATAGAACCGTGGTGCCGGACGGCACGGTGGGGTCGGGGCAGACGCTTACGATGAACGGAATAAGCGGTATCGGCCTTTTGGCCACTGCAACGGCCAATGCGATTCCGGTCTCCTCGTCCATCAGCGTGGAGCAGTTCACGGTGCGAGGTACGGGTACCCGGCTGGGCATGACCGCGAATGCGGGCAGCATTATCACGGCCACTGGCGGCAGCAGCGTGACCGCCAACATCTATACCGGACCACTCTATAACTATGCAAACTATGACGGCACACCGGTTTCAGCCGCGCTTGAGGTCGCTGGATCGCCGGCGTCGAACGCAGTGGGGGCTCCGTATTTGGGCGGCACGATCAATCTCGTTGATTCAATTGCGACATTGCTGGGTGATACGTCGACGGGAACCATCGGAAATAACGGGCTGACGCCCGACCAGACCGCTGGAGGCATCACCGCGCTGTATACGGATGATGCTTATCCCAATGCCGTCAACCTCGATAACTCAAAGCTGATGACCGAAACCGCGTTCGGAATAACCGCGCTGGGCAGCCGCGTGGACGTAACCCTGACGAATGGCTCGGAGGCCTCCGGCGGTGATTGTTCGACAACGGATTTGATTGCAGCCGGCGGCTGCCGGCTGGCGCAGTCCATTCTCGACCAGTACGGTGACCCGAGTTTCGCCCTTCTTACCGCAAAAAGCGCGTCGATCATGAAAGGCAATGCGCTCGCGGATACGGACAGCACCTTGAATATGAGGTTGTCGGAAAGTTCGCAATGGATCGGAGCGGCGCTCAACGTCACCAACGTGGGTTTGATCAGTCCCAGTACGTGGGTAATGACGGCCAATTCCACCGTGTCCAAAACGACGCGCAATGCGGGTCTGATCGATTATGTCGGTCCGCCGAAAGGCAGTGATCTGACGGATCTCGCGAGCTACAAGACGCTGACGACGCAAAACTTCGCCGGCGCTGGCGGCACGGTCAGTCTCAATACTTATCTCGGAGACGACTCTTCGCCATCGGACCGGCTGGTGATCAATGGCGGCGCTGCTACTGGCACCACCTATCTGAAGATCGCCAATACAGCGGGCCTCGGCATGTTGACGACGGGCGATGGCATCCTCGTCGTGGAAACCATAAGCAACGGTACGACCGACGGCACGACGGCTTTGGACGCCTTCGCGCTGGCGTCCCCTGTCGCGGCGGGCGGTTATGAATACGAACTTTTCCGCGGCTGCCTGGTAGCGGCAACGTGTTCGAACACCGATCGGAACAACTGGTATTTGCGCAGCAAGGCGGCGGCTCCAAGAAATAGCGATGTCGCGGCTGTTCCCGCTCTTGGCCCGGTGGCGCTGGCCGCGCTGGCGCTTACGTTGATGTTACTGGCGCTTCGGCAAAACCAAAAGCGCCTTGGCGCGCGGACGCGGAAACCGAAAAATTAACCTCGCCCTTCCAAAAGGGCGACGTATTTTCGATGAGACGCTGCTGGCGCGGCCCTGTCCAAGCGACATTCCGCCAAGCCGTGCAGCTCGGAAAAATCAACGGCGACGTCAGGCGGACTTGCCGCCGTCCCCGTGAATTTCGATGAAATAAAAAGACGCCCGCGTTGAGCCGGGCGAATTGAAAAAACCGGGCGAGCGCGCTGCTTGCGCAGCCGCTTTCAAGCCATCGACTTCACTGCGGCCGACAGACGGCTCTTGTTGCGCGCGGCGGTGTTCTTGTGAATGATGTTCTTGTCGGCGATCTTGTCGATCGTGCCGCTTGCTTTGCGCAGCACTTCGGCGGCGGCTTGTTTGTCGCCCGCGGCAATTGCCTTGCGCACGGATTTGACCGCCGAGCGCACGCGCGAGCGCAGCGATTTGTTGTGTTGGCTGGCGGCAAGGTTCTGACGGACGCGCTTGCGCGCTTGCTTGGTATTGGCCATTTCGCTTCCTGTGATCGGGCCGCGCGCGCATGCGCCCAAGAGGGCCCGGAAAGCTCTACACTATATCAGAGTCGCTGATTTTGAACAACTTTTTACCGGCGACCCGCATTCATCCGCACTCGCTGTTTTTGGCCACCGTTTGAACCTCCTCCGCGCCGCCGCCGCCATCTCCAGCCTGACGATGCTGTCGCGCGTCACCGGACTGGTGCGCGATCTGCTGATCTCGCGCATCTTCGGCGCCACGATGGCCACCGATGCGTTCAACGTCGCTTTCCGCCTGCCGAATCTGCTGCGCCGTCTGTTCGCCGAAGGCGCGTTTCAGCAAGCCTTCGTGCCCGTGCTGGCCGACGTGCGCCGCCGCGCCGGCGAAACCGCGATGCGTTCGATGGTCGATCACGTGGCCTCGGCGTTGTTCTGGG
>JAITWU010000257.1 GCA_031285115.1 Azonexus sp.
CGGCGGCGCGCAGGTCGCGCAGAATCTGGCGCATCGCAGCTTCGAGCATACCGTCCTTGTTGCCGAAGTAATGGGCGACGATGCCTGCCGAAAGCCCGGCGGCGTTCGCCACCGTCGCCACCGTCGCCTCCTCCAGACCGTTGTTCTGAATCACGTCAAAAGTCGCCTGTATCAACTGCTGGCGGCGGATCGGCTGCATTCCGACTTTGGGCATGGCGCTATCTCCTGTTCGTTATGATGGGTGGAATTTATTATTGATTGATCATTCAATCAAGTATAGATTAAAAAAAAGAACAGCGTCGGCAAAAAAAAGTACGACGACATTGATGCTTGATTTTTCCCGGAGGAGAAAGGAAGAGACATGTTGCACAACGAATTTCGTATGCCCGTCATGCGGCCGATGCAGGTCAACCGGCAGGTTTTCAGCATTTCCGCCGTGCTGATTCTGGCGGCGGGCGCGGCCACGATTTTGTGGCCAGAGGCCAGCCAAAGCTGGCTGGAGACGGCGCAAGCCTGGGTCGGCAGCGCCTTTGGCTGGTTTTACATGCTGCTCGTCGCCGCCTGCATGGGCTTTGTCTTCTGGCTGGCGCTCTCCCGCCACGGCTCAGTCGTGCTGGGCGAAGCGGGCGAACGGCCATCGGTATCGACGGTGTCGTGGGCGACGATGCTGTTTTCCGCCGGGATCGGCATCGCGCTGATTTATTACGGCGCTTACGAGCCGCTCGACCACTACCTGAGTCCGCCCGAAGGCGCGGGCGGCACCACCGCCGCCGCGCGCGAGGCGATGGCGATCACTTTTCTGCACTGGGGGCTGCACGGCTGGGTTTTGTACGCCATGACCGCCACCGTGCTGGCCTGGTTCGCCTACCGCGAAGGCTTGCCGCTGGCGTTACGCTCGCCGCTGGTGGCGGTGTTCGGCGCGCGCGCCTTCGGGCGCGTCGGCGATCTGGTCGATGGTCTCGGCATTCTCGCCACGCTGGTGTCGATGTTCACCAATGTCGGCATCGGCGTGCTGCTGGTGCGTTCCGGCATGAATTATCTGTTCGACACGCCGCAGAACACGCTGACCCTGGTCGCCATCACCGTGGTGATGATGGCGGCGGTGGCGCTGGCGGTCGCCATCGGCATCGAAAAAGGCATCGCAGTGATTTCCAACGTCGGCCTGACGGTGCTCGGCGGCCTCCTGTTGTTCATCTTCGTTGCCGGGCCGACGCGCCACATTCTCAACGGCCTCGTGCAAAACACCGGCGACTACCTGACGAGCCTGCTGCCAGCAACCTTCAACATGCACCTCTACAGCCACGCCGAATCATGGATGGCCAACTGGACGATCTTTTTCTGGGCGTGGTGGATTGCCTGGACGCCTTTCGTCGGCCTCTTCATCGCCCGCGTCTCGCGCGGCCGCACGGTGCGCGAACTGATTTTCGGCGTTTGCTTCATCCCGCTCGGCTTCACCCTTGCCTGGCTGTCGATCTTCGGCAATACCGCCATCGCCCTGGTGCGCGAAGGCGCGGGCGAGGCGCTGGCGGCAGTGGTCAGCGGCGATCCGCCAATGGCCTTGTTCACCCTGCTCGAAGCCTTGCCGCTGACCACGGTCGTCGCCGGTGTGGCGGTGTTTGCGAGCTTCGTGCTGTCGCTCACGCCGGTCAATTCCGGCGTCTTCATGGTCGCCAGCTTATCCATGCGCGGCCACGCGCCGGACAAGGACGCGCCGCTGTGGATGCGTTTGTTCTGGGTGGCGGCGGTCGCCGTCATCAGTCTCGGCCTCCTGCTCGCCGGTAATTTCACGGCCATGCAAATGGCGGTGGTGCTGTGCGGCCTGCCGTTCTCGGCAGTGGTCGTGCTGTACATGGTCGGGCTGGTCAGAGTCTTGAAACACGGTTTGCCGGATGTGCGGAGGATGAAATGATGAACAATATTGCAATCAATTTCCGCCTGGCGGGTCTCGCGTTGTTGTTGCTGGCGGCGACGAATATCGCGCAGGCCGATTCCGCCTTCACCACCAGTGGCAGTCTGACGCTGGTCTCCAACTACCTGGGGCGCGGCATGACCCTGACGCAGAACCGGCCAACCGTGCAGGGCGCCATCGAAATTGCGCACAGCAATGGCTGGTATGGCGGAATCTTCGGCTCCGGCGTCTCGAACGCCGCCTACCCCAACGCCGCCGGTTCGGAAATCGACCTGATGACCGGCTGGCGCTTTTCCCTGCCCGCCGATCTGGGGCTGGATCTCGGTTATTACGCCTATTTTTACCCCGGCGCGCATTCTGATGATGGCATCCGCTACAACACGCAGGAAGTCAAGGCGACCTTGAGCCGGGATACGTTCAGCATCGGCGCGGGCGTCGTCAGCAGCCATTATTTTTTCGGCACCTACGACTACGACGCCAGCGGCAATCCCAAAAAAGGCCGGGGTTCGCTGTATCTCGAAGCCAACTGGAATCCCGTGCTGGCCGAGGGCGTCACGCTCAATCTCCACGCGGCGCATCAATCGGTTCGCCATTCCGCCGACTACAACTTTGCCGACTACAAAATCGGCGTCACGGTCGACGGTCAACGCCTCGGCCTGCCCGGCTGGAGCGCCGCACTGGCATGGACATACAACGACGGCGACCGCGTGTTGTGGACTTTTGTTGATAGCGACGGCAGCAG
>JAITWU010000019.1 GCA_031285115.1 Azonexus sp.
GTAGCAACGGCTCTCACCCCGGATTGCGACAACGAGGGCGCCGTTGAAGGCGTTGAACAGATTGTAGCAATCCGGGGTGAGAGAGGGAGCTACAAGCCAGGGCAATCGCATGAATGACGCAGGGGCGGCATTCTGCCGCCAGCGGGCGACTAAAAGTCGCCCCTGCAACACCCTTTTTCTCCCTCATGGGCTTTTTGCAGCGGATAAAAACGGTTGTTTGGTTGTCCAAAAGCATTCATGCGATTGCCCCGGTGGCAAAGCCGAAGTACAGGCTGAGCACCACAACAGTGTTGTACGATAATTGCCAATGGATCATCAGGAGTTGTCATATGGAATACGCAGAAAAGATTTACGCGCAAGTCAAACGGCTTCCTGCGCAAGCAGCGCAAGAGGTGCTGGATTTTGCTGAATTCGTAGCCAGGCGACATGTGGGGGAGTCTGCCGCCATGAAGCAGACTGACAGCGCCCGGCGTCGGGCGGAGATTGAACGTGTCTTTTCAAAATACCGAATAGATTTGGGCAATTTCAAGTTTGATCGCGAAGAAATCAATGCCCGCCACTGATTTTCTCGATTCCAATGTCGTGATCTATAGCTATGCGACAGATCAAGCCAAAAAATCGCGGGCGCTGGATTTGCTTGCTGGTTCGCCAACGATTTCAACACAGGTTATCAATGAAACCGTTTCAGTTTTGCGCCGCAAGCAACTCATGCCGGTGGAGCAAATTGCGACTGCCATTGATGATTTGACGGCATGGTGCCATGTTTTTCTGGTAGATATTTCTACGATCAAACAGGCGCTGGATTTGGCTGCCCGCTATCGGCTGTCATATTTTGATGCCCTGATGGTTGCTGCGGCGATCGGCTCCGGCTGCACAACGCTTTATTCCGAAGATATGCACCACGGTCTTGTCGTGGATGGTGTTGTGACCATTCAAAACCCGTTTCAGATTTGACAAGGCGTAAAGCCTGCCCCCATCCCCGCTGCCCCGTTGCCCAAACGGATCGACCGGCAAAAGCTCAGGCTTTGAGTTCCAGCGGCAAGCCAGCGGCGACCAGTGTCACCCGGTCGCAGACGGCGGCGAGGCGCTGGTTGAGGCGGCCTTGTTCGTCGGCGAAGAGGCGGGCGACGGGGTGCATCGGGATGATGCCCGAGCCGACTTCGTTGCTGACCAGAATCACCTGCCCCGGCAGTTGCGGCAGCGTTTCGGCGAGCGCCGCCGTTTCGGCGGCGAGCAGCGGGCAGGCGATGGCCTCGCCCGATTCGGCCTGGGCGGCGGCGGTTCCGGCGTAGAGCAGATTGGTCAGCCAGAGGGTCAGGCAGTCGACGAGGAGGCAGGTGTCAGCAGCCGCCAGTTGGCGCAAGCGGGCGGCGAGATGGAGCGGTTCTTCGACGCAGCCCCAGGCCGCTGGCCGCCGGGCGCGGTGGTGGGCGATGCGGCGGGTCATTTCGTCGTCGCCTTTGTCCATTTGCGCCGTCGCCAGATAGATGACGCGCCGCTCGCTCGCCAGCGCCCGTTGTTCGGCCAGGCGGCTTTTGCCGGAGCGGACGCCGCCGAGAATCAGTTGTTTCATCGGCAATATTGTCGGCGCATCCCCGGTTCGGCGGCAACCGATATAATTTTCGCCTCGCATCAACAGAAAGATTCACGTGTCCGCCCACTTCACCATCGACGCGCCCGATTCGGCGCTGCTCGCCGCGCTCCAGGAGAAAATCGACCAGAAAACCAAGCCGCGCGGTTCGCTCGGGCAACTGGAAAAACTGGCCCGCCAGATTGGCTTGATTCAGCGGCGGCTCGATCCCCAATGCCGGCAGCCGCACCTCCTCGTCTTTGCCGGTGACCACGGCGCGGCGCGGGAGGGGATTTCGGCCTATCCGCAGGAGGTGACCTGGCAGATGGTCGAAAACTATCTGGCTGGCGGCGCGGCGATCAATGTTTTCGCCCGGCTCAACCATCTTGATCTGTCCATTGTCGATGCTGGCGTGGCCCATGATTTTGGCAAACGCCCCGGCTTGATCGACGCCAAAGTGGCCCCCGGCACGGCCAATTACCTTGAGCAGGCGGCGATGACGGCGGCGCAATGCGAGCTGGCGATCAGCCGGGGCGCGACAATCGTCCGCAATCTGGCGGCCAGCGGCTGCAATATGGTGGGTTTCGGCGATATGGGGATCGGCAATACCGCCGCCGCTTCGCTCATTACCCATTGCCTGACGGGGACGCCGCTGGCCGGTTGCATTGGCCGTGGCACGGGGCTTGACGACGCCGGTTTGCAGCGCAAGCAAACGCTCCTCAAACAGGCGTTGCAACGCTATCGCAACGGCGGCGGCAATGATGAACCGCTCTCGGTGATGGCCGAGTTCGGCGGCTTCGAGATGGCGATGATGCTGGGGGCCATGCTGGCGGCGGCGGAAGCCCGGATGCTGCTGCTGATCGACGGTTTCATCGTCGGCGCGGCGGCGCTGGCGGCCAACCGGCTCTATCCGGGCCTGACCGACTATTGCGTCTTTTGCCACCGCTCGGCGGAACCGGGCCATCAGGCCCAGTTGCGGGCGCTCGGCGGCGAGCCGCTGCTCGATCTGGGCCTGCGTCTCGGCGAAGGCACCGGCGCGGCGCTGGCTTTTCCGCTGGTCAAGGCGGCGGTCGCCTTCCTCAACGAGATGGCGAGTTTTGCCTCCGCTGGCGTCGCGGATCAAGCCTGATGCTGCGCCGCGAAATCGAATATTTTTTTGGCGCCATCCGTTTTTTCACCCGCTTGCCGGTTCCGGCCTGGGTCGGCCATTCGGCGGCGATGCTCGATACTTCGACCCGTTATTTTCCGGCGGTCGGCCTGATCGTCGGCGGCCTTGCCGCTCTCGTCTATCTCGCCGCGCTGCCACTGTGGCCGCCCGCCGTCGCCGTGCTCCTGTCGATGGCGGCGACGCTCTACGCCACCGGCGCTTTCCATGAAGACGGCCTGTCTGACACCGTCGACGGCCTCGGCGGCGGCTGGGACAAGAGGCGCATTCTCGACATCATGAAAGATTCGCGCATCGGCACTTACGGCGCGGTCGCGCTGTGGCTCGGCCTCTCCGGCAAATTCGCCCTGCTCGTCGCCATTCCACCAGCTTTGGTGCCGTTGGCTCTGCTCGCCGCCCATGCCGTCTCGCGCTACGCCGCGACACTCGTTTTGGTCAGCATGAACTACGTGCGCGAAGACCAGCAAAGCAAGGCCAAACCGCTGGCGACCCGGCTGTCGGCAGGCGGTCTGGCCGTCGCCACCGTTTTTGCCGCCGTCAGCCTGTTGCCGCTGCCGTGGCCGCAGGCGCTGGCCGGATGTTGCGGTGCGGCGCTGGCGACCCTGTGGCTGGCGGCCAAATTCCACCGCTGGCTGGGCGGCTACACCGGCGATTGTCTCGGCGCGACCCAGCAAGTCGCCGAAATCGCTTTTTATCTCGGCCTGTTGGCAGCGTGGCCGGTTTGATCCTGCACCTGATCCGCCACCCGCCGCCGCACATCGCGCCGGGCATTTGTTACGGCCAGCTCGACATCGCCGCCCAAGCCGCCGCCCCGTTCGCCACCCGGCTCTGCGCCGAACTGCCGCCGCATCTGCCCGTCTGGAGCAGCCCTTTGCGCCGCTGCCGCGAACTGGCGCTGGCGCTATCGCCCGCCGCGCAATTCGACGACCGCCTGCGGGAAATGAATTTCGGCCAATGGGAAGGCCATCCCTGGGACGACATCCCGTGCCACGAACTCGACGCCTGGGCCGCCGACATCACCGACTACGCCCCGCCCGGCGGCGAATCAGCGCAGCAACTGCAACAACGCGCTCTCGCTTTCATCGCCACCCTGACCGTCCCCGAGGCCGTGCTCGTCACCCACGCCGGTATCATCCGCGTCCTGTACGCTGCCGCTAGCGGAAAATCCATCAGCGCCTGCCTCGACTTCAACCCGCCTTATGGCAGCCTGACGGTGCTGGCGTTTGCTTAGAGCGGTTTCGTTTTACACGTTCACACTCATGTTGGCGCGGTGGCCTCTTTTTCTCCCCTCTCCCGCTTGCGGGAGAGGGGCCGGGGGTGAGGGCAAGCGGCAGGCCAGGCGTCTTTTGCCTTTCCCGACACCCTCTCCCTCATTCCCTCTCCCGCAAGCGGGAGAGGGACGATTGGCTCGTGCTCACGGCAGGGAGCAGGAAACGTTTGTGCTGTGCATGACTCAACAAAAACCGCTCTAGCGCTGGAATTCTGAACGCTGCCCGCCATTGTCTGATTGATTTTTGCAACCGCTATATCGACGAAATTCACTGCCTGAGTCTGGTATCGGCCAAGCGCGACACGATCGAAGACGTGCTCGAACCCTATCTGATCCAGCAGGGCTACCTGCAACGCACCTTACGCGGGCGCATCGCCACGCCGGCGATCTACCGCCATCTTGGCCTCGCCGAACCGGCCAGCGCCGTCGTCCGCGACCTGCTGGCCGACGCTTGATCCAGCTCCGGCTTTGGCGTCCGGCATCGGGGCGGCGCAGACCCGGTTGCGGCCAGCCCGCTTGGCGGCGTACATCGCCTCGTCGGCGCGGTTGATCGCCATTTCCGGCAACTCTTGCGGGGCCAGTTCGCTGACGCCGATGCTGATGGTGACCCGCAGTTGCGCTTCCGGCTTGCCGAAGGTCGCCGCCGCCACGGCCCGGCGCAGTTTTTCGCCAACCTGCAAGCCTTCTTCGGCGGTGCAGCCGGGCAGCACCAGGAGGAATTCCTCGCCGCCCCAGCGCACGGCAAAATCGGCGGCGCGCAGCGTGTCGCGCAGGACGGCGGCAAGACCGGCGAGCACGGTGTCGCCAATCCGGTGGCCGTGCTGGTCATTGATGCGCTTGAAATGGTCGATGTCGGCGAGGAGGAACGAAAGTGGCCGCGACTGGCGATCCTGACCGGCGACCAGTTTTTGAATCAGAATGGCGCAGGCGTGGCGATTGAACAAGCCGGTCAGTTTGTCGGTCGAGGCCATTTTTTCGATCCGCGACTGGTAGCGGCGCAAGACGAGGCCCGCGAGAAAAACCACGATCAAGGTCA
>JAITWU010000040.1 GCA_031285115.1 Azonexus sp.
AAAAAGCGCGAGCAACTGGCTGCTGCCGCCGCCGACGCCCAACTCATCGTCGGCACCCACGCGCTGATTCAGGAAGGCGTCGATTTTGCCCGTCTGGGCCTCGCTATCGTCGATGAGCAGCACCGTTTCGGCGTCGCCCAGCGCCTGGCGCTGCGTAAAAAAGGCGCCAATCCGCACCAGTTGATGATGTCGGCGACACCTATTCCGCGCACGCTGGCGATGAGCTATTACGCCGACCTCGACGTCACCGTCCTCGATGAACTGCCGCCTGGCCGGACGCCGGTCAAAACCCGGCTGGTCGCGGAGAGCCGCCGCGCCGACGTGGTCGGCTTCGTCAAAAAACACATCGCCGAAGGCCGTCAGGCGTACTGTGTCTGCCCGTTGATTGAAGAATCGGAAGCCCTGCAACTCAAAACCGCCGAAGAAACCTATGCCCAGCTTGCCGCCGACCTGCCCGATCTGCGCATCGGCCTCGCCCACGGGCGGCTCAAAAGCGAGGATAAACAGGCGGTGATGGCGGCTTTCGCCGCTGGCGAGATCGACGTGCTGGTCGCTACCACGGTGATCGAAGTCGGCGTCGATGTGCCCAACGCCAGCCTCATGGTCATCGAACACGCCGAACGCTTCGGCCTCTCGCAACTGCACCAGTTGCGCGGTCGCGTCGGGCGCGGGCGTTATGAATCGAGTTGCGTCCTGATCTACGCCGGGCCGCTCGGCCCCGTTGCCCGCCAGCGGCTGAAAATCATTTTTGAAAACACCGATGGCTTTGAAATCGCCCGTCAGGATTTGCAATTACGCGGCCCCGGCGAATTTGTCGGCGCTCGCCAAAGCGGCGTCCCGCTACTCCGCTACGCCGATCTGGAAATGGACGCCGGACTGGTCGAACAGGCGCGTTCAGTCGCCGAAGAAATGCTGACCCGCCATCCGGCGGAAGCCGCAGCGCACCTGCAACGCTGGCTCGGCTGGCGTGAGGAGTTGTTGAAGTCCTAACCGGCCTTCGCCGCCCCTTGCCAGCGCGCCGTGAGCGCCGCTGCCGGTTCCGGGCGGCCATAGAGGTAGCCTTGCAGCAAGTCGCAGTTGTGGGCGCGCAGAAAGCGGCTTTGGCCTTCGGTTTCGATGCCTTCGGCGACGACTTTGAGGCCCAGGCTGTGGGCGAGCGCCAGAATGGCGGTGCTGATCGCGGCGTCGTTTTCGTCGGTTTCGATGTCGCGGACGAAGGTCTGGTCGAGTTTGAGGGCCTGAACCGGCAGCGATTTCAAGTGGGTGAGCGATGAATAGCCGGTGCCGAAATCGTCGATCGACAACATGACGCCGAGATCGCGCAAGGCGTTCAGCCGTTCGATGGCGCGCGCCGAATCACTCATGGCGACTGATTCGGTGATTTCCAGTTCGAGTTCGCCGCCCTTCAGGTGATAGTGGCGCAAAACGTGGCCGATGTGCTCGACGAGATGGGCGCCGCGTAGCTGGCTGGCGGAAATGTTCACCGCCATGCGCTTGGGGGCGACGCCTTCCCGCTTCCAGTCGGCCAACTGGCGGCAGGCTTCGTTGAGAACCCAGTCGCCGATGGCCTGGATGAGTCCCGATTCTTCGGCAACCGGGATGAATTGATTGGGCGCAACCAGGCCGCGTTCGGGATGATGCCAGCGGATCAGGGCTTCGACCGCTTCGGGCCGGACGAAATCGCCCCTGGCGGCGAACTGGGGCTGGTAGTACAGCTCAAACTGCTGCGCCTCGATAGCCAGACGCAATTCACGTTCGATCCGCAGCCGTTCGTTGGCGGCGGCGTTGAGTTCGCTGGTGAAATATTGCAGGTTGTTGCGGCCTTGTTTTTTGGCGTAATACATCGCCGCGTCGGCGTGTTTCATGAGCGTGTCGGCGTCTTCGCCGTTGTCGGGGAAGATGGCGATGCCGACGCTGCCGCTGGTGTGCAGACGGTCATTGCCGATGTCGTAGGGGTGATTGAGGGCATTGAGAATTTTGGTGGCGACGATCGAGGCTTCGCTCGGCGCTTGCAGCCGGTTGAGGACGACGACGAATTCATCGCCGCCCTGGCGGGCGACGATGTCGCTTTCGCGCATACAGCCTTTGAGGCGCTGGGCGACTTCGATCAGCAACTGGTCGCCAATCGGGTGGCCGAGGGTGTCGTTGATTTCCTTGAAACGGTCGAGGTCGATGAACAGCACGGCGACGCAGTAGTTTTCCCGGCGCGCCAGAAGAAGGGCCTGGGCGAGACAGATTTCGAGGTTGTAGCGGTTGAACAGGCCGGTCAGGCTGTCGTGGTGGACGAGGTGTTCGATGCGCTCCTCGGCTGCCTTGCGTTCGGTAATGTCGGTAAAGCTGGCGATGTAATTGGTAATGACATCGTGTTCGTCGCGGATTACCGAAATGCTCGCCCATTTGATATAGACGCGGCCATTGCGGTGGCGATCCCACAGTTCGCCCTGCCAGTGGCCTTTTTCATGCAGGGCGACCCACAGTTCGGCGTAAATCCCCGGCTGCGTATGCCCGGAAGCGAGAAGGCGCGGATTTTTGCCGACGATCTGGTCGAGCGGGTAGCCGGTCTGGCGGACGAAGGCCGGATTGACGTCGACGATATTGTTGTTGTGATCGGTGACCATGATCGCTTCGCCGCTGTGCTCGAAGATGCGGCGGTGCAGTTGCAGCACTTCGTTAGCCAGGTACTGCTCGGTGACATCCTGCAAGGTGCCGCGCGAGACGAGGGGCGTTCCGTCATCGGCAAACACAGTCTCGCCGTGACTGTAGACGTATTTGATACGGCCATCGGCAAACAGCAGGCGATGGGGGATGTCGGAATGACGGCCCGTTTGCAGTGACTTGGCGTAGGAGGCGCGGATCATCTCGCGGTCATTCGGGTGCACGGCGGCAATATAGGCGCTGTCGCTCGCTGGCTGCTGCGGATCGAGTTCGAGAATGCGGAACATTTCATCCGACCATTGCCGCCGGTCATGGCGCAGATCCCGCACCCAGTTGCCGATGCGGGCGATGCGCTGGGCCGCGCGCAGGTCGCTGAGAGATTCGCGCAGTTCATCGGCGGCCTTCTTTTGCGCGGAGATGTCGCGGCATACGGAAAGGACTTTGCCATCGGGCAAGCGCACCACATCGCGCTCCGTCCACAAATCGACACGCTGGTCGTGGTAGGCGCACCGGCTCATTTTCTCGCTCTGGCCGCTGGCGGCGACGCGGCGCAAAACGTCGAAAATGCCCGAATCTTCAAGATCGGGGAAAATCTGGCGCGACAGCCCGCCAACCGCTATATCGCGCGAAACACCGGTGATCCGTTCGGCCGCCGGATTCATGTCGATGAGGGTGAGTTCTTCGCCGTCCGCCGTCGGCTGATAGATCAGGGCGGCATCGGTCATATTGCGGAACATCGCCTGATAGCGCGTTTCCTGGGTGGCGATGATTTCCTCGTTTTGCCGGAAGCGGATACAGAGCAGCCGCGCCGTGATGAGCGACACCAGGGCGAAGGCAGTCAACATCAGCGCCCCGGCGAGGCTCGTGTAAAACCAGGCGAGTCCAGCCTGCGCCAACTGGGTGACGGCGAGAAAACCAAAACCGGGACGCAGCCCGGAGAACCAGCGTTTCATGATGATATTGCGCTCAACAGCCGCCTGTTTTCTCGCCGCTCCGCCCAATCCGGCTCGGGCAGGGGCGATCAATGGGTGTCAGGAAATGGGACGTTGCCCTTGTCATAAAAGTGGGGAATGATAGGCCGCTGTCATATGGCTTGTCAATTATGTTATTTTTGTGTGTTTTTCGGCTGGCGTCTGGTCAAAAAACCATTCATCAATCAATCTGGCGACGGCTGCTGGCTGATCGTGGTGCAGCATATGATCGGAATTTTCGATCCATTCCTCGCGCACATCAGCAAAACAGGCGCGGCGGGCCTCCCAGTCGCCGGGGCGGCTGGCGAAATCGCGCACCACCCAGGACTGGCGGGCGGCGACCCAGAGCGCCGGACAACGCACCTCGCGCCAGATGGCTTGCGATTCATCGAGACGATAGAGAAAAGGCGAAATCGCCTTGTGCCACGGGTCGCCATTCCAGATCACGCCCTGCCGCTGCTCGCCTGCCCTGGTCTCGCCATCGCCGATGCGGGCAAGATGGCGAGAGAGAAATTCGGCCCGCTCCGCCGTCAGATAGGGGTCATTCTTCATCAGGCGGCGGACAAACGCCGCCCGATCCGGGTAAGCCTGAAGGCGCGGCGGTTTGCCCAGTTCATCGAGCCACTGGCCAAAGCGCCCGGCGGCCATTTTTGGCTCGGTTGGCGCGAGACCAAAGCCTTCCAGCGTCATCAACCGCTCCACCCGATGTGGCCGGATGCCCGCGTAGAGCGTGGCAATGATGCCGCCCATGCTGTGCCCGGCGAGCCGCGCCGGGCCATCCGGCGCGAAGCGGTTGAGTATCGCCTCGAAATCGCCCATATGCTCGGCAAAGTAATAGGGCCGGTTGAGCCATTGCGACGGGCCAAAACCGCGCCAGTCGGGAGCGATGATGTTCCAGTCGCCTTGCAGTTCATCGACGACGAATTGCCATGAAGCCGAAACATCCATCCAGCCATGCAGCAAAAACAGCGTCGGGGCGGCTGGGTCACCCCAGCGGCGCAGGTGCAGACGGACACCGGAGAGGTCAAGAAATTCAGAACGGGAGCGGCGCATGAGGCAATGGCGGCAAATCGGGGGAGGAATTTTAACAGTTGTCGGCGGAGGGGTTTTTTTGAGGGGGGGCGACGCAGGGCCAGAGCATCAAAATTCTTTAACGCTCAATGAGTTACAGAGCCAGCGATTAATCTTACTGTGTCATTAAAATCAACGTATTATGCGAACTTCTTCAAGTGGAAGGCAAGCATTGATGGACGATCTGCATGAATTCGAGAAATACATGGCCCATCTGGGCCAAG
>JAITWU010000054.1 GCA_031285115.1 Azonexus sp.
CCATGAAGGGGAGCGCCCACGTCGATCAATTCGTCATCGACAACATGCCGCCACGCGAGCAGTGGCCGGAATTCATTTTTGAAACGCCCAATCTGCAATTTCCCGAGCGCCTGAACGCCTGCACGCTGCTGGTCGATCAAGCCGTAGCCGAAGGCCGGGGCGATCATCCGGCGCTGATCGGCGAACGCGAACGCTGGACTTATGCGCAATTGCAGACCCAGGTCAATCGCCTGGCCCGCCTACTGACCGAGGACATGGGTCTGGTGCCGGGTAACCGGGTCTTGCTGCGCGGCGCCAATTCACCTTGGCTGGGCGCTGCCTGGCTGGCGGTATGGAAGGCAGGCGGCGTCGCGGTCGGCACCATGCCGATGCTGCGCGTCAAGGAACTCAAGCAGATCGTCACTCTGGGCCAGATCAGTCACGCTCTATGCGAGGCTTCGCTGGCCGATGAACTCGAACTGACGCGCGCGGAATGCCCGCAATTGCGGCAGGTGGCGTTTTATGACTCGGCGGCATGGACAGCCCGGCTCGCCGGCAAATCCGATCAGTTCCAGGCGGTCGACACGGCGGCGGACGATCCGGCGCTGATCGCCTACACCTCCGGCACCACCGGCGTGCCCAAAGGTTGCATCCATGGGCACCGCGACATCATCGCCATGTGCGAGGAGTTCCCCCGGCATTGTCTGAAGCCGGATCGGACCGACGTGTTCATCGGCACGCCGCCGCTCGCCTTCACCTTCGGGCTGGGCGGTTTTCTCTGCTTCCCGCTTTACTACCGCGCCAGTACCGTGCTGCTGGAAAAACTGCCGCCCGCCGCATTGCTGGCGGCGATGGAAAAATACCGCACGACGATCTGTTTCACCTCGCCCACCGCCTATCGGCAGATGACCCCCTTGGCCAAAAACCACGACCTGCGCGCGCTGAAAAAAAGCGTTTCGGCCGGCGAGCCGCTGCCGACGCCGACCCGCGATGCGTGGCGCGCGGCGACCGGCATCCAAATTCACGACGGTGTCGGCGGCACCGAAATAATCCATATCTACATCGCCTCCGATCCCGACAATTACCGGCCCGGCGCCATCGGCAAGCCGCTGCCCGGCTATCGCGCCAAACTGGTTGACAAGGACCTGAATCCGGTGCCGGTCGGTGAAGAGGGTTGGCTGGCGCTGAAAGGCCCGACCGGCTGCCGCTATCTGGCCGATACGCGGCAAACCTACTATGTGCGCAACGGTTGGAACATCACCGGCGACACCTACCATGTGGACGCCGACGGCTATTACTATTTCCATGCCCGGGTGGACGATATCATCGTCACCTCGGGCTACAACGTAGCCGGTCCGGAAGTGGAGTCGGTGCTGCTCGAACACCCGGCGGTCGCCGAATGTGCCGTGGTTGGCGTCCCCGACGCGGAACGAGGACAAATCCTCAAGGCCTTCGTCGTGCTCAACTCCGGCCATGCCGACGGCGAAGCCCGCGTCAAGGAATTGCAGGAATTCGTCAAAAACAATGCGGCGCCCTACAAATACCCGCGGCAGATCGAATTCATGGAAAGATTGCCACGCACCGAGACTGGCAAGTTGCAGCGCTTCAGACTCAAACAGCCCGCTTGATTCACCTGTAGTTTTTATTTTTTGCAGTCAGACCAGTCATACCACAAGGAGATAACAACATGTTGCGATTCAAATTATTCGCTCTCGCGGCGGCGCTGCCGGCCCTGAGCGTCAGCGCCCTGGCCGCCGACAATCTGAAAATCGGCATGATGACGACGCTCTCCGGCCCCGGCGCCAGTTTGGGCATCGACATCCGCGACGGCTTCGCGCTGGCGGTCAAGCATCTGAACCAGAAAATCGGCGATATTCCAGTTGAAGTCCTGGTCGCCGACGACGCTCAGAATCCGGACACCGCGAAACAGATCGCCGAACGCTTCGTGAAAAAAGAGAAGGTGGATTTCGCCACCGGCGTGGTGTTCTCCAACATCGTGCTGGCGGTCGGCCCCACTTTTTTCAATAGTGAAACTTTCTACATCTCGGCCAATGCCGGCCCCAGCCAGTATGCCGGCGCCCAGTGCAATCCGTATTTCTTCAACGTCGCCTGGCAGAACGACAATCTGCACGAGGCGATGGGCAAATACATGCAAGACAGAGGGATCAAAAGCGCCGTGTTGCTGGCGCCCAACTATCCCGGCGGCAAGGACGCCCTGAGCGGCGTCAAGGCGTATTACAAGGGCGTGATCGCCGATGAAATCGTGACCAAGCTCGGCCAGCTCGACTACGCCGCCGAAATCGCCCAGATCCGCGCCGCCAACGCCGATGCGCTGTTCATTTTCCTGCCCGGCGGCATGGGCGTGAATTTCATCAAGCAATACGCGCAATCCGGTCTGATGAAAAAAACGCCGCTCTATACGCAGGGATTCTCCGGCGACGAAGACGTGGTCAGAGCCGTCGGCCCGGTCATGGAGGGAGTCTATAACACCAGCCAGTGGTATCGGGAAATGGACAATCCGCTGAACAAGCGTTTCGTCGCCGATTTCCAAAAGGACTACAACCGCCTGCCAACGCTGTACGCCTCGCAAGGCTACGATGCCGCGCTGCTGATCGATGCCGCCGTCAGGCAGATGCAAGGCAAGCTGGACAACAAGGCGGCGCTGCGCAAGGTTTTGGAAACGGTCAAGGCACCATCGGTGCGCGGTCAATACAGCTTCGGCCCGAATCACTATCCGATTCAGCCCTATTACCTGCGCCGGGTGGAGAAAAACCCCGACGGCACGGTTGACAATAAATTCGTTTCCAAGGTGGCGGACCGGTTGGTCGATAATTACGTTGCCGCATGCAAGATGCCCTGAGAAGCGGGGCTTCGTCGCGCCGGGCCGCCGCCCGGCGCGTTCGTTCAAGGAAAATCCAATATGCTGGCGATGATTGTCGAGCAGTCGCTGAATGGACTGCAATACGGGCTGATGCTGTTTTTACTGGCCGCCGGCCTGACGCTGGTCTTCGGCATTATGGATCTGATCAACCTGGCGCACGGTTCGTTGTACATGATCGGCGCTTTTC
>JAITWU010000059.1 GCA_031285115.1 Azonexus sp.
GCGCCAAGGCCAGATCGGCGCTGCGGCCGACCACCAGACGCGGCTGTTGGTCGTTCAGTTCAAAGCCCGCCGAGACTTCGCTGGTCAGAAGCTTCTCGTGCCAGAGCAGTTCGTAAGCCAGTTGCGCGCCGTGCTGGAGAGACGCATTCAGATGGGTGTCCGCCTCCAGGCCCCAGACATCCAGACGCTGACGCGCCACGCCGAACGCGGGCTCCTCGGACCTGAGCGCAATCGCCACACCCTGACCCTGCTCCCGCGCCAACAGCAGCCAGACTTGGGGCTCATTCATTTTTTTGATCAGGCCATTTCGATGGCGATCAAATCCTGCGGACCCAATCCCTCGGGGACCGTACCGCGCGATATTCCCGCCGGCGTCACCGCGGAAAGCGCCAGCGTCTGGCTGCCGATGCGAATCCGCGGCGTCGCGTCGCGGTATTTTTGAAGCACATCGGAATGGCAATGGAAGACGACGCGCCACCGGCCCGATTGCGGCTGATGCATGAATTGCAGGCTGCCAAAGGGGGTGTTGAGTTCTATCGGCTTTTGCTCGCCATCGCCGTCGGCGGCCGCCAGGCGCTCGAAGGTATACACCTCGGCCCGCCGCCGGGTGCGATCCCAGTTGCTCCAGGTCGCCGTCGCGGCATCGCGGATGTTTTGCGGCGTCTGCGGCGCCTGCGTTGCTTCGCCATATCGGCCTTTGAGCCAGCGGGCGAAGTCTTTGAGATCCAGTTCGGGGGAGTTGTCGTTCATGGGTGCCTCTGGCCGTCTGGTGTTTGTGCAGGTCCGTGTCTTATTTCCATCCGAATCGATCCAAAAGGTCGTGGCGGCCCGCTGCCGCCACGTTGGTCTCGCTCGTCCGCATCAATTGCGCACACCGCCGCCCCAACCCGGCACGAAGCACCTCGTTCCGACCGGGCCGGGGAAGGTGTAGGCCCAACCGTATGGGGACACGCAGACATTGGACATCGGCACGAAGTATTGGGCCGAAGCCGTACCCGCCGAAACCAGGGCCGCCACCGAAACAGCGGCGCTCAGGACGATTTTGCGAACGATGGAAGTCATGATGTTTACTCCTATGAAAGTGATGGGGTTTCGACTGGCGGCCCGTGTGTCTTTGACTGCCTGGCTGCCCGTCTCATAGGAATAAGTCTCTGGACGAGGCGTTTGGTGAGTTTTTGCCCTGCGATCTCTTTCCCCCCGCTCATCCTCTGATCAATTTCAAACCGGCTCTGGCCGAATTTTCCGAAATCGCCTGCGGCAGGCGCAATCCGTGATGCTGGCAGAACTCCTGAATGGTGGAGATCAATTTTTCCATCGCGTAGCGCAACTGATTGCGCGTCACCGACAGGTTTTCCGCCATCTCATCCTGCGTCGCCCCATCCATCCAAAGCATCAATAAATGGATGTTGAAAACCTGCTCCTCGCGCGCCTTGAGCAATTTTTGCTCGGCGCGCTGCCGCTCTTTTTTGACCGTCTGACTGGCAACACGCTGCTCGGCTTCCAAAACGGGGCGCTGCAACCATTCGTCGAGGCGCTCGAACAGATTGCTTTCTTCAGCCAATTGACCAGGGTTCGGGGACTCGTCAATTAGCTCCGCACCGCCCAAAGCGACTCTGTCGTTGTCATCGTGCTCCAAATCGTGCGCTCCACCGGGCGAAGCGCCCGATATCGAATCCTCGTCGTCCTCGTCCTCCGAATCCATTCCCGGTCTGCGGTTTTCCCCTCTCAGGCAGCGGTTGATTTCATTCATGCAAATCACATTGAAATACGCCAGCGTGATGATCTTCAAAAACCGCATCCCGGACATCACCGCGCAAAACCCTCTGACGCCGTCGATCACCGTGACGGCGACTGCCTGATCGGTTTCGAGCCATTGCAGCGCCCTGTCCGCAAGACTGGCTTTTTTGATGTGGACGCGCAATGCCTCCAGGTTGCGGGATGCCATGCCCGCCTGACGGCTGCAAGCGTTCAGCACCAGCTCATTGCCTTGAACGATGGATTCGCTCCGGCGCTCATTGACCGTGCTGACGGCCTCGTCATAGTCTTCCTGGGCTGGCGGATGAGCATAAAAATCGAGCACCGACAGACGAATCGAATCCGTCAGCGAGGCCCAGAGCCCGACGCGCCTGTCGAACAGTTCGTCCAATTGAAAACGGGGAAAACTCTTGAGCCGGGATTCGATGTCTTTCAAGGCTTTCACCCTTTGTTCACCGAACATTTCGAGCGCTTTGAGCATGGCAACCGACACCGCGTCTTCGATCACATCCAGCCCGATCCTGCCGCCAAAGCGCTTGCGCGAAGTGGCGATCAGAATTTTGGCATACAGCGCGTAAAAATTTGAAAACGCCTGGTCCGCCGCCGCTTTTGAATCGGCGGCAATCCAATCGAAGAACCATGCTTCGGAGGCGGGTTTCTCATTGCTGGTATTTGGCATTTTTTAGATAGGAATGCTTGAATCACTAAGACAATGAATCAGAATTGCCGGCAGGTTTTTTCATTTCGATGCCTCCGCATTTTTGCCCCCAAAACGGGCCTTCAAGTCCAAGGGTATCCACCAATTCCCCCTGAAACATGCGGTGTTTGTCCCGTTGACAGCGTCCGTGGCAGTATTCGTCTGTCCAGCCAGCGCAGCCGTGTAAGAGTAAGGTCAGACCCCGTCTTCACAATCTGCGAGCCGTGCCAGCAGCCGCGCGGGCTTCACGGCGGATTTTTTTCCACCCTCTCCAGGAGACATGCCATGCAAGAAGACCCCCGGGTTGAGCGGATTCAGAACAATCCGAAATACCAGCAACTCAAACGCACACGCAGCCGCTACGGCTGGACGCTCGCCATCCTGATGCTGGTGGTGTACTACGGCTACATCGGGCTGATCGCGTTCGACAAGCCGTTTCTGGCCACGCCCATCGGCGCTGGCGTCACCTCGCTGGGCATTCCCATCGGCATGGCGGTGATCGTGTTCTCCATCGTCATCACCGGCCTGTACGTGCGCCGCGCCAATGGCGAATTCGACACCGCCACGCGCGACATCCTGAAGGACGCCACGCAATGAAATCCTCCGCACTCCTCGCGGCGGCGTTGGCCGCCCTGCTGGCCGCCGGGGCCGCTTTTGCCGCTGGCGGCGATGTCGGCGACACCGCCAAGCAATCCACCAACTGGACCGCGATCCTCATGTTCACGGCGTTCGTCCTCGCCACGCTCGGCATCACCAAATGGGCCGCCGCGCGCACCAAGTCGGCGGCCGATTTTTATACCGCCGGCGGCGGTATCACCGGCTTTCAAAACGGGCTGGCGATTGCGGGCGATTACATGTCGGCGGCGTCGTTCCTGGGCATTTCGGCCTCGGTCATGGCCAGCGGTTACGACGGCTTGATCTACTCCATCGGCTTTCTGGTCGGCTGGCCGATCCTGACCTTTCTGCTGGCCGAGCGGCTGCGCAACCTGGGCAAGTTCACTTTTGCCGACGTTGCGGGCTACCGCTTTGCGCAAGCGCCGTTCCGCACCTTCGCGGCCTCGGGCACGCTGGTGGTGGTGGCGTTCTACCTGATCGCGCAGATGGTCGGCGCGGGCCAACTCATCAAGCTGCTGTTCGGGCTGGACTACTGGATCGCCGTGGTGATGGTCGGCGTGCTGATGATGGTCTACGTGCTGTTCGGCGGCATGACGGCCACCACCTGGGTGCAGATCATCAAGGCCGTGATGCTGCTGGCGGGCGTGACGTTCATGGGCTTCATGGTGATGGCCAAGTACGGCTTCAGCCCCGAGGCGCTGTTCGCCGAGGGCGTGAAGGTGCGCACCCAGATCGCCGCCAGCAGCGGCGCCGACCCGACGGCGGCGGCCAAGGCGGGCCTCGCGATCATGGGGCCGGGCGGCTTCATCAAAGACCCGGTGTCGGCCATCAGCTTCGGCATGGCGCTGATGTTCGGCACGCTCGGCCTGCCGCACATCCTGATGCGCTTCTTCACCGTGCCCGACGCCAAGGAAGCGCGCAAGAGCGTGCTCTGGGCCACCACCTGGATCGGCTACTTCTACATCCTGATCTTCATCATCGGCTTCGGCGCCATCACGCTGGT
>JAITWU010000082.1 GCA_031285115.1 Azonexus sp.
ACCGTCTGCGGCTGATGATAAAAACCGGGGCTGGGCGGCAAAATGATTGCGCCAGCGCGGGCAAGGCGCAGCATGTTTTCGAGGTGAATGGCGGAAAACGGCGTTTCGCGCGGCACGAGAATCAGTTTGCGGCCTTCCTTCAACACCACATCGGCCGCGCGTTCGATCAGGTTATCAGCAAGCCCCTGAGCAATCGCCGCCAGACAGCCCATTGAACACGGGCAAACGACCATCGCATCGGGCGGGTTGGAGCCGGAAGCGATGGGCGCGAACCATTCCTCGCGGCCATAAACCGTGAGCAAATCGGGATGCGCCGGTTGCAGGCGTTCGAGCAGCGCGGCGCGGGCCTCCGCCGGGCGCGATGGCAGCTCGAAATCCATCTCCTGCCGGGCGACGATCTGAGCCGCCTGCGAATACAGCAAAGCGACGCGGCAACCAGCGGCGAGCAGGCAATCGAGCAGCCGCAAACCATAAGGCAGGCCGGAAGCGCCGGTCAGGGCGAGGCAGACGACCTTGGGCATCACGCCCCCGCCAGCGTGCGATGCCGCACCAGCACGCGGGCGCGGGCGGCGAACTCGCGGGCCAGCCACTCGGCGATATACACCGAGCGATGCTGACCGCCGGTGCAGCCGATGGCTACCGTCAAATAACTGCGGCTATCGCGGATATAGGCGGGCAGCCAATCGCCGACGAAGCGGCCAATATCGTCGCGCATACGCAGCACCTCGGCCTCGCTTGCGAGAAACTCGATCACGGGCCGGTCACGCCCGGTCAGCGGACGCAGCGCCGGATCGTAATGCGGATTGGGCAGACAGCGGACATCGAAAACCAGATCGGCGTCGAGCGGGATGCCATGCTTGAAACCAAAGGACTCGAACATCAAGGTCAGCCCCTGGCCCGGTTCGGCCTCGATGAACTGACGCACCCACTCGCGCAGCGCCGCGGCTTTGAGACCGCTGGTGTCGATGCGGTGGCCGAGGCTGGCGATGGGTTCGAGCATTTCGCGCTCGCTCTCAATGGCTTCTTCGAGCGTCCGCCCGGCGCTGGCCAAGGGATGCCGGCGGCGCGACTCGGAATAACGCTTGAGCAGCGTTTCGGCATTGGCGTGCAAATAAAGAAAAGTCGGATTGACGCCATCTTCGACCAAGCGCTGCAATTTTTCCGGCAACAACCCGATCCCGCCGCCGGAACGGGCGTCGATAGCAACCGCCACCTTGCGCGTCTGCTGTTCCTTGAGCATCCCGACCAGCACCGTCAGCATGACCACCGGCAGGTTGTCGACGCAGTAATAGCCGGAATCTTCCAGCAGATTGAGCGCGACGGATTTGCCGGAGCCGGAAAGGCCGCTGATGAGAACGAGTTCCATGCAGCGCAGCATAATCAAGGCAACACGGCCCGGCAAGCCATCACATCAAATCAGGTAATTGTCAGATCGGAGGGGCTGCCATACTGTCGTCGAAGCTCGGCTGGTTCACCGCAATCGCCCCAAGATCCCCTCAAGTTGATCCAAATCGCCAAACTCAATGGTGATTTTGCCAGCGCCTTTTTTGTTGCTGTGAATCGCCACATTGGCGCCGATGGTGTCCGAGAGTTCTTCCTGCAAGCGCAGCAGGTCGCGGTTGATGGGTTGTGGCGCGGGGGGTTTGGGTGGGTTGAGGATGTTTTGCACCAAACGCTCGGTTTCGCGCACCGATAGGCCTTTCAACACGATGCGCTGGGCCACGGCGATTTGTTGCGCGGCGGGGAGCGGCAAGAGGGCGCGGGCGTGGCCCATGTCGAGTTTGCTGGCGAGCAGCATTTCCTGCACTGGCGCATTGAGTTGCAACAGGCGCAGGAGATTGCTGGCGGCGGGACGGGAGCGGCCTACGGCATCCGCAGCCTGCTGGTGGGTGAGGCCAAATTCGTCGACCAGGCGTTGCAGCCCTTGCGCTTCTTCGAGCGGATTCAGGTTTTCGCGCTGGATGTTTTCGATGAGCGCCATCGCCAGCGCCTGTTCGTCGGGAATGCGGCGCATGAGTACCGGCACGTCGGCGAGACCGGCGAGTTGCGCGGCCCGCCAGCGGCGTTCGCCGGCGACGATTTCGTAGCGTTCATCGCCCGGCGTGTGGTCGATGGCGCGCACGAGAATCGGCTGCATGATGCCTTGCGCTTTGATCGAGGCCGCCAGTTCGGCGAGCGAGGTTTCGTCCATTTGCGTGCGCGGCTGGTATTTACCGGGACGCAGGCGCTCGACCGGCAGGTTACGCTGTTCGTCGCCCTGTGGTTTGTCGCTGCCCATCAAGAGCGCGTCGAGGCCACGGCCCAGTCCTTTCATTTTGATCATGGCGCGGCCCTTTCAATCATTTCTTTGGCGAGCGCGATGTAGGCTTGCGCGCCCTTGGAGTTTTTGTCGAAGGCGATGACCGGTTTGCCGTAGGAGGGGGCTTCGGCGAGCCGGACATTGCGCGGCACGATGGTCTGGTACACCTTGTTGCCGAAATGGCTTTCGAGTTCGTTGGAGACTTGTTGTGTCAGTGTGCTTTGGTTGTTGTACATGGTGCGGAGCAGCCCTTCGATTTCGAGCCGGGGGTTGAGGTGAGCGCGCACTTTCCTCAAGGTCTCGACCAGATCGGAAAGCCCTTCGAGCGCGTAATACTCGCATTGCATCGGGATCAGTACCGAATCGGCGGCGACCAGGGCGTTGACGGTGAGCATGTTGAGGGCGGGCGGGCAGTCGATGAGGACGAAATCGTAGCTGTCGCGGTTGGCGCGCAGCGCGTTTTTGAGGCGGTATTCGCGCTCGTCGAGTTCGATCAGTTCGACTTCGGCCCCGGCCAGTTCGCGGTTGGCGGGCAGAATGTCGTAGGCGAAGGCGGTGCGCAGGCAGACTTCGTTGAGCGACGCGGCGCCGATCAGCAATTGGTAAACGGTCGGCAGCGCCTCTTTTTTGGTGATGCCGGAGCCGGTGGTGGCGTTGCCTTGCGGGTCCATGTCGATGAGCAACACGCGTTTACCCTCGGCGGCCAGCGTGGCGGCCAGATTGACGGCGGTGGTCGTTTTGCCGACGCCGCCTTTCTGGTTGGTGATGGCGAGTGTTTTCATGGGCGTTTTTTCAGGATGAGCAAATGACGTTCGGCATCGAGGCCCGGAATGGCGAGCGGCAAGACGGCGTCGACGGTAATGTCGTCCGGCAGGGCGGCGATTTCATCGGCGGGGCGAACGCCCTTCATCGCCAGCCAGCGCCCGCCCGGCGCGAGTAAATGACGGGTGAGGTCGACAAACTGTTTGAGGCTCGTCAGGGCACGGGCGGTAATCTGCGCGTACTGGCCGGTCATGTCTTCGACGCGGGCGTGGCGGACGTTAACGTTGCTCAAGCCCAGTTCAATGGCCGCCTGGCGCAGAAAATCGGTTTTTTTCTGTACGGCGTCGACCAGCGTCACCGGCAATCCGGGCCGGGCAATCGCCAGCGGAATACCCGGCAGACCACCGCCGCTGCCGACATCGAGCAGCGAACCGGTAGCAAGTGACGGCAAAATGGCCAGCGAATCGAGCAGATGGCTGGCAATGGCGGCGTCAGGATCGCGCACGGCGGTCAGGTTGTAGGTTTTGTTCCATTTGAGCAGCAGATCGCGGAAAGCGAGCAACTGCCGCTCTGCCCCCGGCGGTAATTCAAGGCCGAGGGCGGCAAGGCCGCTGGCGAGATCGTTGGCGAGATCGCTGGAGAAATTCGCGCTCATGCCGCCTGCGACAGCGAGGGGTTGAGAGATGCGTTCAGACCCAGGCGCTTCAAGTGAATGAGCAGCAGCGAAATGGCGGCGGGCGTCACGCCCTGAATGCGCGATGCCTGGCCGATGGTCTGTGGCCGCTGCTGGCCGAGTTTCTGCCTGACCTCGTTGGAAAGCCCGGCCACCGCGCCGTAATCGAGGTCATCGGGCAGCGCCGTCGCCTCCAAACTGGCGGCGCGGGCGACTTCCTCGCTCTGGCGGTCGATATAGCCCTGATATTTGGCCGAAATTTCCAGTTGCTCGATCACCAGCGGATCACTTTGCGGGCCATGCCCGTTCGCCGTTGCGACCGGCAGGGTCAGCAGGCTGGCGTAGGAGACTTCCGGGCGGCGCAGCAGATCGAAGAGGTTGTATTCATGCTCGATGGTCTTGCCAAGCACGCGAAGACAATCTTCCGGCGCGACGATTTTCGGATTGATCCAGGTCGATTTGAGCCGTTCCTGTTCGACGGCGATGGCCTCGCGCTTTTGGCAGAAAGCCGCCCAGCGGGCGTCATCGACGAGGCCGAGCGCCCGGCCCTGTTCGGTGAGGCGCAAATCGGCGTTGTCCTCGCGCAGCGACAAACGGTATTCGGCGCGGCTCGTAAACATCCGGTAGGGGTCGGTGACGCCGCGTGTAATCAGATCATCGACCAGCACGCCGAGATAGGCTTCGTGGCGCTGCGGGCGCCAGCCCGCCTGCCCCCGCGCCTGCCGCGCCGCGTTGATGCCAGCCAGCAAACCCTGCGCCGCCGCTTCTTCATAGCCGGTGGTGCCATTGATTTGCCCGGCGAAAAAGAGGCCGTCGATGGCCTTGGTTTCGAGCGTATTTTTGAGCGCCCGTGGGTCGTAAAAATCGTATTCGATGGCGTAGCCGGGACGCAGGATGTGACAATTTTCCAGCCCGCGGATCGAACGCACCAGCGCCAGTTGCACATCGAAGGGCAGGCTGGTGGAAATGCCATTCGGGTAGATCTCGTGCGTATGCAAGCCTTCCGGCTCAAGAAAGACGTTGTGACTCGTTTTGTCGGCGAAACGGTGGATTTTGTCTTCGATCGACGGGCAATAACGCGGCCCGACGCCTTCAATAACGCCGGTGTACAGCGGCGAACGATCCAGCCCGCGGCGGATGATGTCGTGCGTCAGCTCAGAGGTTTCCGTAATCCAGCAAGGCCGTTGCGGCGGATGCTGGGCGGCGTTGCCAAGAAAGGAAAAAACCGGCAGCGGATCATCCGAATGCTGCTCCTGGGTCAGCGCAAAATTGATCGTTTTGCCATCGAGACGCGGCGGCGTGCCGGTTTTCAGCCGTCCCTGCGGCAAATTCAACTCCTTGAGCCGGGCGGCGAGCGACACCGAAGCCGCATCCCCCATGCGCCCGCCCGCCGTGTTCTCCAGCCCAACGTGGATTTTGCCGTTGAGAAACGTCCCCGCCGTCAACACCACGGTTTCTGCCGCAAAGCGAACCCCCAGTTGCGTCACCGCGCCGCGCACCCGCCCGCCTTCGACCAGCAAATCATCAACGGCCTGGGCAAACAGCGTCAGATTGGGCTGATTTTCCAGCCGCTCCCGCATCGCCTGGCGGTACAGCGCGCGGTCGGCCTGCACGCGCGTCGCCCGCACCGCCGGGCCTTTGGACGCATTGAGAATGCGAAACTGAATGCCCGACTCATCCGCCGCCGCCGCCATCGCCCCACCCAGCGCATCAACCTCGCGCACC
>JAITWU010000115.1 GCA_031285115.1 Azonexus sp.
CGTGCGCCTCTTCGACCCGCCGCTGGCGCCGGAAAAAGTGGCGCGGGCCATCGCCGATCTGCGGCAAAGCAGGCCGTGAGCCGTTGCGACTGACAGCGCCAGACATCCCGGAGTTGACCATGAACATCGCCGAGTGGATCGAAAAATGGGCGCGCGCCACGCCGGACAAAGAGGCGCTGCGTTTTGAAGGCGATTCATTGACCTACGCCGAGTTCAACGCGGCCATCAAAAACCACGCCCGCATGTTGCGCAACGAGCTGGGCATCCGGCCCGGCGACCGGGTCGCTCATCTCGGGCAGAACCATCCGCGGATGTTGATCGGCCTCTTCGCCTGCGCCCGCCTCGGGGCGATTTTCGTGCCGCTCAACTGGCGGCTGGCGGCGCAGGAGCATCTCTACATGCTGCGCCACTGCGGCGCGGCGGCGCTGATTGTCGATGACCCGTATGTCAAACAATGCGAACCGCTGCCAAGCGAAGCGCCCGCCTGCCGGTTTGTGGCGATGGGCGAAAACGGCCCCGCCGACTGGCCGCGACTCACGCATCTCTTGCGCGACGCCGAAGGCGAAGACCACTACCCCGGCTACGGCCTCGACGCCCCGCTGCTGATTATCTACACATCCGGCACCACGGGCCGCCCCAAGGGCGCTGTGCTCAAACAGGCCGTCGTGCTGACCACGGCGCTCAACAGCGCGCTCTTGCACGACATGACCAGTCAGGATGTGATTCTCGCCATCCTGCCGCTGTTCCATGTCGGCGGCATCAATATCCAAGTCATGACGGCCTTCTATCATGGCGCCACGGTCATCCTCCACCGCGTCTTCGAGCCGCAGCAAGTGCTCGCTTGCCTGCTCGGCGAAAAGCCGACATTGACCATCATCCTGCCCGCCCACATGGAGCCTTTGCGCAACCTGCCTGACTGGGCTGCGGCCAAAATTCCGTTACGCGCCGTGTTGACCGGCTCCAGCGCCATTCCCGACGAGATGGTGAGCCATTGGCGCGGGCGCGGCATTCCGCTCCTCAACATGTACGGCTCCAGCGAAACCGGGCCGATCGCCATCAGCCAGTCGGTGCGCAACGCCTTTGCCACGGCGGGCACCGCCGGGTTTCCGGCGATGCACTGCGCGGTTCGGGTGGTCGACGCGGCGGGCCAGGACTGCGCCATCGACGAACCCGGCGAAATTCTGGTGCGCGGCGATAACATCATGACCTGCTACTGGGCTGACGAAGAAGCGACCCGCAATGCCTTTTCGGGGGACTGGTTCCACACCGGCGACATCGGCGCTGTCGATGCCAGAGGCTGTTACCACATCCTCGACCGCAAAAAAGACATGATTATTTCCGGCGGCGAGAACATCTACCCGGCGGAAGTCGAAAACATCCTGCTCGCCCATCCGGCCATCCTCGAAGCGGCGGTCGTTCGGCGCAAAGATGCCCAGTGGGGCGAAATACCCGTCGCGGTGATCGTCGTCAGAGCCGCTTGCCAACTCGACAAGAAGGCTGTGCTCGACTGGTGCGACGGCAAAATCGGACGCTACAAACACCCCAAAGACGTCGTATTTATCGACGCCCTGCCGCGCAACGCGATGGGCAAAGTGATCAAACACGTTTTACGTGACACGGTGTAAGAGGAGCAACCCATGAAAATCCGTTACGGCGGTTGGCTCAAAAAACTGCTCGGCTGCGATGAGGAAGAATTCGTATTGCCTGAGACCGTGACCACGGTCGGCGCTCTCCTCGACTGGCTGCCAGGCCGCAGCGAGCGCCATGAAAAAGCCCTCGAACACAGCGGCGTCTTCATCGTTTCCGTCAACTGGCGATACGCCAGACGGCCAGACCCCGTTGCCGACAAGGATGAAGTTCTGCTCATGCCGCCGATGGCTGGCGGATAAGCGCCATGATCGAAAGTTTTGCCGGTTGCCGCCGTATCGCGCGCTGAGAAAGGAAGTGGGGCAACCGGGCAGGAGGTGTTTTTGGCGGGCAGGTTGCATGGTAGTCGCAGCAGTTGAGGCGCAGAGGCTGGCGTGTCCGGTTCTGTTCCAGATAACGAAAAGGAGACAAATGATGAAAAAGATGCTTTTGTGTATGGCCCTTGCCGGGATGCTTTCGGTTTCCACGCAGGCTGCGGACAAGATCAAGGTCGGCTTCATCAGTACCTTGTCCGGCCCCGGCGGCGTGCTCGGCACTTCGATCCGGGATGGCTTTGAACTCGGCCTCGAAGCCAACGGCGGCAAGCTCGGCGGCTTGCCGGTCGAACTCATTATCGAGGATGACCAGCAGAAACCCGACGTCGCCAAACAACTGGCTGACAAAATGATCAAGCGCGACAAGGTCGATTTCATGACCGGGATCGTCTTCCAGAATATTTTGCAGGCGGCGCAAAATACCGTTTTTGGCGCCAAAACCTACTATGTCAGCGCCAATACCGGCCCCTCCGATCTCGCTGGCGCCCACTGCAATCCTTACTTTTTCGCCGTCTCCTGGGTCAGCGACAGCTATTCCGAGGCAACGGGAAAAATCATGAACGACAAGTTCAAGAAGGTTTTTGTCGTGGCGGTGAACTATCCGGGCGGACTTGAAGTGGTCGACGGATTCAAGCGTTACTACAAGGGCGGCTATGCTGGCGAGGCGTACACCAAGATCGGCCAGCTCGACTATGCCGTCGAAATTTCACAGGTTCGCGCCGCCAAACCGGATGCCGTATTTTTCTTCCTGCCGGGCGGCATGGGCGTCAATTTCATCAAGCAGTGGCATCAGGCGGGCATGAGCAAGGAATTCCCGCTGTTTGGAACAGGCTGGTCGTTCGATCAGGATACGCTGGCCGTGGTCGGTGAACTGGCCGAGTCGGCGCTCAATGCCTCGCACTGGAATGTCGATTTCGACAACCCGGCCAACAAGAAATTCGTCGCCGATTTTGAAAAGAAATACAAGCGGCTGCCCAGCGAGTTCGCCGCCCAGGGATATGACGTGGCGATGCTGCTCAATGCCGCCGTGCGCGATGTCAAAGGCAATATCGGGGACAAGGCGGCGCTTGGCGCCGCCCTGCAGGCGGCCCGCTTTGAATCGGTGCGCGGCGCTTTCAGGTTCAACAAAAACCACTTTCCAATCCAGAACTACTACCTGCGACAAGTCATCAAGGATGACAAGGGGCGCTTCGTCAACAAAACGATTGGCACGATCTTTACTGATCATCAGGACGCCTACGTTTCTGCCTGTCCTATGTGAAGACTTGACGCCGCATGGCGGTGACCCGGCATGGCGGATGGGGGGAACAGGATGACGTGGACGCTTTTTCTCGAACAATGCCTCAACGGCTTGCAGTTCGGCCTCATGCTGTTCCTGCTGGCGGCCGGATTGACGCTGATTTTCGGCATCATGGACCTGATCAATCTGGCCCACGGTTCGCTGTACATGATCGGCGCCTATCTGGTGGCGACATTGACCGAGGCCAGCGGCTCGTTTCTGCTGGCCTCGGTGTTGGGAATAGCCGCCACGGCCATCATCGGCATGGTGATCGAGGCTCTTGTGCTGCGCGGCCTGTACAAGCGCGATCACTTGAGCCAGGTGCTGGCGACTTTTGCGCTGCTCCTGATCGCCAATGAAACGACCCGTGCCATCTGGGGCATCCAACCGATGTCGCTCAATGTGCCGCCGACGCTGTCGGGACCGGTCGAACTGCTGCCCGGCCTCAATTACCCGGCTTTCCGCCTCGTCATCATCGGCATTGGCCTGACTGTCGCCATCTCGCTGTATTTCGTCGTGCGGCGCACGCGCATCGGTATGCTGGTGCGCGCTGGCGCCGCCAACCGGCGGATGGCGACGGCGATGGGAACCAATATCAAGTGGTTGTTCACTGCCGTTTTCGGCGCTGGCGCTGCACTTTGCGCATTGGCCGGGGCCATGCTCGGCCCGCTCCTGGCCGTGCAGGTCGGCATGGGCGAGAACATCCTGATTTTGGCTTTTGTTACCGTGGTCATCGGCGGTATCGGC
>JAITWU010000215.1 GCA_031285115.1 Azonexus sp.
CGGAAGCGGCGGCAACCAGCGACAGCGTGCCGTTCAGTCCCAACTGATTGGCGAAAACCGAGGTCGTGGTAAAAGCGTCGCCCCAGCGCAGCGGCGGCCCCTGGCGCAAGGTGCCGCGATGACCGAGCAGGGCCAGCCCCAGACACAGGGCAAGCACCGCCAAACGCAGCGGCAGGCGGCTCGCCGCCGCGCGGGTCGCGTCATCGGCGCGGAAAAGACGGTCGAAGCGCCGGAACAGCCAATACATGAGGCCCGTCCCCAGCGCCCAGGCGAGCAGATAGCGCAATACCGGAAAGCCGTACCAGAGCATACTGCCGACGGTTTTGGGGTCTTCCTGCAAATACTGGAAGACCAGCCCGTTCAGGCGCTGGTTGAACTCATGGTAGAAATCCAGTTCGATCAGGCCGAGAAACAAGGTCACGCTCGCCCACAGCGTCAGCCAGACGACCATCGCCCGCCGCAGCCGCATCGCTGCCGGACTGAGCAGCGCCAGCAAAAGCGGCACGGCGGCCCAGATGGTCAGCCGCAAATCGAAGCGCAGGCCATTGCCGAAGGCTTCAAGCAAATCATTGAAGGACGCGCCGCCGATCTGTTCCCGGTTATAGACGAGGAGCGCGAGGCGCAGCAGGGAATACATCGCCAGCAGCGCCAGCATGGCAAGGGCGGTGAAAGAAAGATGGTCTTTGAGGCGGACGGGGCGCAGCGCGGCGGGGAAGGCTTGGTCGTTGGTCATGGTTGTGGCGTGTTCTCGTGTGTTCTCGGTTCGAGGGCGGTATTTTGCCTGTTATTTCCGCTAGCAACCGGCCAGTAAATCGAGTTCTGGCTCGTAAGCCGCCGTTTCCACATCAAACAATTTGAGCAGGGTGTGGAACAGGTTGTCGTGGCTCGCTGGCTGCGCCGCCCGTTCGGCGAGGCAGGCGGCGTCCCGTTGTTGGCCGGGGGAAAGCCAGAGGATCAGCGGCACTCTGGTTTGTTCCGCCGGGGCGATGGCGTAGGGCATTCCGTGCAGGTACAAGCCTTTTTCGCCGAGCGATTCGCCGTGGTCAGAAACATAGAACAGCGCCGTGTCGTGTGTGGTGATGGCCGCCAACTGGTCGATCGCCGCCGCCAGCACATGATCGGTGTAGAGAATGGCGTTGTCGTAGGTATTGACCAGCGCCTCACGGGAACAGGCGGCGAGGTTGGTGGTGTCGCAGCTTGGCGTCCACCGCCGGAAAGCCGCCGGGTAACGCTGGAAATAGGCCGGGCCGTGGTTGCCGAGTGTGTGCAGGACGATGAGGGTGTCACCGGGCGTCGCCTCGATCATCTGCGGCAGACCATCGAGCAGGATTTCGTCGAAGCAGCGCCCGCCATCGCACAGGCCGGGGACGGTGGCGTGCGACAGGTTTTCATAGGGCAGGTCGGCGCAGACGCCTTTGCAGCCCGCCTGGTTGTCGCGCCAGCGGATGTCGACGCCCAGCCGTTGCAACAGGTGGAGCAGCGATTCCTGACTGCGGATGGCTTTTTCGTCGTAATGGCGGCGGTCGACGAGCGAAAACAGGCAGGGCACGGATTGCGCCGTATCGGTGCCGCAACTCGTCACGTCCGAAAAATTGATGACCTCACGGGCGGCGAGTTGCGGCGTCGTTTGTTGTCGATAACCGTTCAGCCCCCAATTGGCGGCGCGCACGGTTTCGCCGACGACGAGCACGACGGCGAGCGGTTTGCGGTCGCTCTCAGGCCGCTGCGCATCCGGCGCGATGCGCTCGCGCGCGGCGTCGTCCGGCGTCACGGTTTGCCCTTTGAGCGCCCAGATGGCCGAGAGGACGTAATTGGCGGGCGTCACCAGAAAGCGCAATTCCTTGTTCTGCCGTAACAGCGGCGTGAGTTCGCCAGCGACCGGCCAGAACCCGGCGCCAGCCATGAGCAGCGCGGCGGCGAGGCAGAGGCTGCGGCTGACGAGCGAGCGCCGCCAGGTTCGCGCCCGCAGTTGCGTCCTGGCGATCAAGGCGATGGCGATGGCGGCGTAAAAAGCGTAAAGCAGCATCGCCGGTTCGAGCAGTTCGCCCGCTTCGCGGACATCGGTTTCGACGAGATTGCGCAGCATCGTCGGGCTGAGGTAGACGCCGTAAGTGGTCATGAAATAGACCGCTGCCGCCGTCGTCGCGACCAGCAGCATGAGGAGCGGCTTGAGCGTCCAGCGGCTGGCGACGAGCAGCAGCAAAAACCATTGCAGGCCGGTGATGAGGAGCGCGACGCACGCTGGCAGCAGCCAGTCGGCCGCCGAGCGCAGTGGATGCAGCGCCGCCAGCGCCTGCCAGAAGGGGCCATTGCACAGCAGCGTGAAGGCGGCGCTGGCAATCAGCGCGGCGATTTCCGTGGATAACGCTGGCCGCCAGTCCAGCCAAGCCAGCCAGTGTTGCCAGCGCCCGGACATCAATGGGCAGGCTGCCAGGCCAGCAAGCCTTTCCGGAAGGCGTGGCTGGCGACCTGATAGCTCGCGATGGCACGGCGAACCAAGGGGTCGTCGAGCGTTGCGGCGCGTTCGCGGCTGGCGGCGAGCGCCTCGTCATGGCGGCGGATGACCTTGCGCGGACTCAAAATCGCCAGATTCTCGCCGTCGAACAGGCCGAGGTGCTGGTAATTGCCGATCACGGCGCGCGCCGGAAGCGCGGCATCGAGCAGCGCATTGCGGCCAAAAAAGGTCGAGACGTAATCCATATGCAGCAAGCCGAGCAGGGTCGGGGCCAGGTCGATCTGGCTGGTCAGCGCCGCCACCTCGCGCGGCGCGATCCAGCCCGGCGCGTAGATAAAAAGCGGGATATGGTAATTGGCCACCGGCAAATCCTCGCGCCCGGCGCTGCCCGCCGTGTGGTCGGCGAGAAAGACGAAGACGGTATTCTCGAACCACGGCTTTTGCCGCGCTTCTTCGAGAAACTGGCCGATGGCGTAATCGGTGTATTTGACCGCGCCATCGCGCCCCGCGCCCGAAGGGATGTCGATGCGGCCAGCCGGGTAGGTATAGGGGCGGTGGTTGGACGTGGTCATCAGATGCAGGAAGAAAGGCTTGCCCGCCGCGTGATCCTGATCGGCCACCTTGAGCGCCTGGGCGTAGAGGTCTTCATCCGACATGCCCCAGGCGTTTTTGAAGTGCATCTCGGCGTCGGGCACGCTGCTCTGGTCGACGATGCGGTAGCCGTTGCCGGAGAAAAAAGCGTTCATATTGTCGAAATAGCCGCGCCCGCCATAAACGAAAACGCTGTCGTAACCCTTGGCCGCCAGTTGCTGGCCGAGGCTCCCGTAGCCGCTCTCGCGGCCAATGCGCTTGACGATGGAGCGCCCCGGCGTCGGCGGAATCGACAAGGTGACGGCTTCCAGCCCGCGATCGGTGCGTGTGCCGGTCGCCTGAACATTGCTGAAAAAAAGGCTCTGCCCGCGCAGTCGGTCGAGATTGGGCGTCAAGCCGTTTTGATTGCCAAAGCTGCCGAGATACTTGGCGCTCAGGCTTTCGACCGTCACCAGCACGATGTTGCGGCGCTCCTCGACGCCCGGATTGTCGATTGTCCGGCGAATATCCTGCGGGTCGGCAGCGAGAAAACGGGCGTTCGGCTCGGCGATTTCGGCGCGCAGCAATTCACTGGCTTCGGTCTCCGGCAGCGTGGCGTAAAACTGCCGGTAATCGAGTTCGTTATTGCGAAAAGCGGCAAAAAACTGGAACGGCCCGTTGGCTGCGAGTTCCGCCTGATAGACATTGCTGTTGGCAAGACGCGGAAAATCCTGGCCGATCACCGCCATATCGAGCGCGGCAACCATCACCAAAAAGGCAAACCCGCGCCAGCGCCCGGCGCGGGGCAGGGACGGCGCGGCCAAAGCCGCCGCCAGCGGACGCCGCAGCGCCCAGACGAGACCAATGGCGATGGCTGCCAGCAAGGCCAGCAGCCGGTAGATCGGGTAAGACTCGACGATGTTATCGACGACTTCCTTGGAATAAATCAGGTAATCGACGGCGATGAAATTGAAGCGCACGCCGAATTCGTCCCAAAACAGCCACTCGGCGGCGGCGACGAAAAGCATGGCGAAGATGACGAGACCAGTCAGCAGGACGAGAAACCGCTGGTGGAAGCGGCTCCTCTGCCATTTTTCCGGACACAGCGCGAGATAGAAGGCAAACGGCAGCAGCGCGTAGAGCAAAAAAGCCAGGTCATACCCCGCGCCGACCGCGTAAATGCTCAACAAATCCCCGGCGCTGGCCGCCGCGTCATCCCAGTGAGCAAACAGCAGGGCGCTGCGCGTAAGAACGAAAACGCCCAGCCAACAGACGCCCAGGAGGCAAAGAAAACGGGTTTGGGCGGAACGAAGGAGCGGCATCGAAAACGGGGAAGGGGAGCGCAAACGGCCCAAAGTTTGGGCTGCGCCCTGTCAACGGGATGTTGATCTTCTGTCAAAAAATCATCAAGGCTGGAGGATGCCAGAAAGCCCCGGTCATTGCCAGCCGCAGGCGCGGCAATCCAATCGCGACCCTGCCGCCATGCCAGGGACGGGTTTTGTCAATGGCTTTGGGCGCGGCGCTTCTCGGCTTCGTGTCGGAGTATTTTTGGGGCGCCATGCAAGCCATTGAAGGTCAGCGGCATTGCCGGGGCGGTATGTGATATGGCGGGAAAACCTGGCCGGGTATAAAGGATGTCCATCAAACCACCTCAGCCTGCAAGCTGAAGCGATTGGCCGTCGCCCGGACTTCCTTCATGCGTCCGTGTCCGGGTAGAACTTTGTCGGTAATCATCACCAGTCCGGCCTCCGCCAGTTCATCGACATAGCGCTTGACGGCGCTGCGGTCCCGATGCAGGCGTTGAGAAATCTGGGTAATTGAACCGGGTTTCTCCTTGACCGCCCGCAGCAGCGCCAAACGCGCCGCCGTGATGAGTTTCATCAACTCGGCAGGGTCTTCAAAGCTGATGGTGCGTTCATCGGGCAGCGGCTC
>JAITWU010000278.1 GCA_031285115.1 Azonexus sp.
TTCCAAGCGTTATTCCCAGTCCTACGTCTCCTCGCTGCCCGATTTCGTCAAGCTCGCCGAAGCCTACGGCCACGTCGGCATGAAGATCGAGCGGCCGGAAGATGTCGAACCGGCGCTCAGAAAAGCCTTTACCGAGCACAAGGACGATCTGGTCTTCATGGATTTCATCATCGACCCGACGGCCAACGTCTTCCCGATGGTTGCCGCTGGCAAGGGGCTGACCGAAATGATCCTCGCCGAAGAACTGTAAGCGGGGAAGGAACACACCATGCGACACATTATTTCTATTTTGATCGAAAACGAAGCGGGCGCGCTGTCGCGCGTCGCCGGGCTGTTCTCGGCCCGTGGCTACAACATCGAATCGCTGACCGTGGCCCCGACGGAAGACCCGTCGCTGTCGCGCATGACCATCCTCACTCGCGGCTCCGACGACGTGCTGGAGCAGATCACCAAGCAGTTGAACAAACTGGTCGATGTCGTCAAAGTCGTCGATCTTTCCGAAGCGCCCCATGTCGAGCGCGAACTGATGCTGATCAAGGTGCGCGCCACCGGCAAGGATCGCGAGGAAATGAAGCGCATGGCCGACATTTTCCGGGGCCGCATCGTGGACGTCACCGAGACGACTTATGTCATCGAATTGACCGGCGCCAGTTCCAAGCTCGATTCCTTCATCGCCGCCCTCGATGGCGGCCTGATTCTCGAAACCGTGCGCACCGGCGTTTGCGGCGTTGGCCGCGGCGACCGCATTCTCAAAGTCTGACCATCTATCCAACAAGAGGATTTCATGAAAGTTTATTACGACAAAGACGCCGATCTCTCCCTCATCAAGGGCAAAAAAGTCACCATCGTCGGCTACGGCTCGCAAGGCCATGCCCACGCCCAGAACCTCAAAGATTCTGGCGTCAAGGTCACGGTCGGTCTGCGCAAGGGCGGCGCTTCCTGGAAGAAGGCCGAAACCGCCGGGCTGAAAGTCGAAGAAATCGCCAAGGCCGTCAAGGGCGCCGATGTCGTCATGATGTTGCTGCCGGACGAGAATATTCCGCAGGTGTACAACGAAGAAGTCGGGCCGAACATGAAAAAAGGCGCGGCGCTGGCTTTCGCCCACGGCTTCAACGTGCATTACAACCAGGTGGTGCCGCGCGATGACGTCGATGTCATCATGATCGCCCCGAAAGGCCCCGGCCACACGGTGCGTTCCGAATACCTCAAGGGCGGCGGCGTGCCGTCCTTGATCGCCGTTTATCAGGACAAATCCGGCAAGGCCAGGGACATCGCCCTCTCCTACGCCGCCGCCAACGGCGGCACCAAGGGCGGCGTCATCGAAACCAATTTCCGCGAAGAAACTGAAACCGACCTGTTTGGCGAACAGACCGTGCTCTGCGGCGGCGCAGTTGAACTCGTCAAAATGGGTTTCGAGACCCTGGTCGAAGCCGGTTACGCGCCGGAAATGGCCTATTTCGAGTGCCTGCACGAACTGAAGCTGATCGTCGACCTGATGTACGAAGGCGGCATCGCCAACATGAATTACTCGATCTCGAACAACGCCGAATACGGCGAGTACGTGACCGGGCCGGAAGTCATCAACGCCCAGTCGCGCGAAGCCATGCGCAACGCCCTGAAGCGGATTCAGACCGGCGAATACGCCAAGATGTTCATTCTCGAAGGGCGCACCAATTACCCGAGCATGACGGCCTACCGCCGTTTGAACGCGGCGCACCCGATCGAGCAGGTCGGCAGCAAGCTGCGCGACATGATGCCGTGGATCAAGAAGAACAAGCTTGTCGATCAATCCAAGAACTAAGACCGGGCGTCGGCTCGACGATGCGTCGTTGCGCCCGCTTGCCGTACATGCGTACTGTCTGCGCGGGCACGCCTAGCCTCGTCTTCGCTTTGGGCGGTGTGGGAAACTGCACCGCCCAAGTTGTTTGTGGCGATAACCTCCAATGCCGTTCATTCAAGCCTTTGGGCCGAATTTCAGGACAGTCGAATGAAACTCAAGTAGCACAGTTGCCTTGGCGCGATCATCCCTCCCCCCTCGCGGGGGAGGGAAAGAGGGAGAGGGGGAAGGGTTGTCGCCAGCCCTTGTCCCCTCTCCCCAACCCATCTCCCGCGAGGGGAGAGGGGTTGCCTCCCAAGGTGAAAGGGGCTGCGCAAGTTGTTAACTGAATTGTATTGGCCTTAACCTATGACCGAACTCAAACCCCGTAAAACGCTCTTCAACCCCGGACTCAAGCGGCGCGGCATCTATATCCTGCCCAATCTGTTTACCACGGCGGCGTTGTTTGCCGGGTTTTTCGCCATCGTTCAGGCCATGCAGGGCGATTTCGAGCGGGCGGCGATGGCGATTTTCATCGCCATGGTGCTCGATGGCCTCGATGGCCGGGTCGCCCGCCTGACCCATACCCAGTCGGCGTTTGGCGCGGAATACGATTCGCTCTCCGATATGGTCAGCTTTGGCGCGGCCCCCGCGCTGGTCATGTACGAATGGGCGCTGCACGATCTCGGCAGGCTGGGCTGGATTGCCGCCTTCATCTACTGCGCTGGCGCGGCCTTGCGGCTGGCCCGCTTCAACACGACGCTGGAAGTCGTCGACAAGCGTTATTTTCAGGGCCTGCCGTCACCGGCGGCGGCGGCGCTGGTCGCCGGTCTGGTCTGGGTGATGATCGAAACCGGCGTTGGCGGCTACGAGGTGCGCTGGCTGGCTTGCGGGTTGACCGTTTTCGCCGGTCTGACCATGATTTCCAACATCCGCTATTACAGCTTCAAGGATGTCAATCTCAAAAAGAGCGTCCCCTTCTTCGTCATCGCCGCCATTGCGCTGGTTTTCGCGCTGGTCGCCTACAGTCCGGAAATCGCCCTGTTCGCCTTCTTCGTCGTTTATGGACTATCCGGCTACGTACTGGCGGCGATCAGCCTTTTCAAGCGCAAGGCGGTTTAAGTTCTGGAGCAAGCCATGAGCAAGCAACACCTCGTCATTTTCGACACCACCCTGCGCGACGGCGAGCAAAGCCCCGGCGCGTCGATGACCAAGGAAGAAAAAATCCGCGTCGCCCGGCAACTGGAAAAAATGCGCGTCGATGTCATCGAAGCCGGTTTTGCCGCCGCCTCGCCCGGCGATTTCGACGCCATTCACAGCATTGCCCAGGTCATCCGCGAATCCACCGTCTGCTCGCTGGCGCGCGCCAACGAGCCGGATATTCTGCGTTCCGGCGAAGCCATCAAACCGGCGGCCTCGGGCCGCATCCACACCTTTATCGCCACGTCGCCGATCCACATGGAGAAAAAACTGCGCATGACGCCCGATCAGGTCGTCGCGCAGGCCGTCAAAGCCATCGGCTGGGCGCGGCAATTTACCGATGATGTCGAATTTTCGGCGGAAGACGCCGGGCGCTCCGACATTGATTTTCTCTGCCGCGTCTTTGAAGCCGTCATCAAGGCTGGCGCCACTACCATCAACGTCCCGGATACGGTCGGCTACGCCATCCCCTTCCAGTACGCCGAAACCATGCGCCGCTTGATCGAGCGCGTGCCCAATGCCGACCAAGTGGTGTGGTCGGTGCATTGCCACAACGATCTGGGCCTTGCCGTTTCCAACTCGCTGGCCGCCGTGCTGGCGGGCGCCCGGCAGGTCGAATGCACCATCAACGGCTTGGGCGAGCGGGCTGGTAACGCCGCGCTCGAAGAAATCGTCATGGCCGTGCGCACCCGCGCCGACATTTTCCCGGTCGAAACCCGCATCGACACGACGCAGATCGTGCCTGCCTCCAAACTCATCTCGCAAATCACCGGCTACCCGGTGCAGCCGAACAAAGCCGTCGTCGGGGCCAATGCCTTCGCCCACGAATCCGGCATTCATCAGGACGGCGTTCTCAAACACCGCGAAACCTACGAAATCATGCGCGCCCAGGATGTCGGCTGGTCGCAGAATAAACTGGTGCTCGGCAAGCATTCCGGGCGCAACGCCTTCAAAACCCGCCTCTCTGAGCTGGGCATCGAACTGGCGAGTGACGAGGCCCTCAACGCCGCCTTCGCCCGCTTCAAGGAACTCGCCGACCGCAAGCACGAAATTTTCGACGAAGACCTGCACGCCCTGGCCTCCGACGAAGCCGTGACGCCGGAGCAGGAACACTACAAACTCGTCTACTCCCGCGTTGCTTCGGAGACCGGCGAAATGCCGCGAGCGACGGTGATTCTCAACATCGGCGGCGGCGAGCACAAAGCCGAAGCCATCGGCGGCGGCCCGGTCGATGCCGTCTTCAAAGCCATCGAGCAGATCGTCGGCAGCGGCGCTGAACTGCTCCTCTATTCGGTCAACGCCATCACCACCGGCACCGACGCCCAAGGCGAAGTAACGACGCGGCTCGCCAGGGACGGACGCATTGTGAACGGCAACGGCGCCGACACCGACATCGTCATCGCCTCCGCCCGCTCTTACCTCAATGCGCTGAACAAACTCCATTCGACGCTGGACAAGGTGCGCGCTCAGGGCGATATTTGAAATCAGGCCACATGGATCGTTGAGATCATCATGGAATACATGCAGAACCGTATCAATGAGATGCTGTTTCGGCACATGATGTCGAATGTCGCCATTCCACTGATCGGCATGAGCCTGGGCGCTATCCTGATTGGTTTTACCTTGTATGCCCGCGATGATCGTCCGCTCGATCTGATCTGGATGTTCATCGTCCATGTCGCCATTGCCGCTCGTATTGGCCTTATCCGTTACTATCGTCCGCGCCTGGCGGTACGCTACGATGATCGTAAAGCGCGCTGTCTGGCGTTGAGCGCCGGCTTGTCCGGCATCGCCTGGGGCATGAGTTGCCTGTTTCTGATCGACGCCGACGTGCTGGCTACCGTGCTGGTGATTACCGGCGTTCAGGCGATGGTGATGGGTGGCGTGGTCACCATCGGCGTTGTCATGCCAGCCTTTCTTTCCTTTTCCCTGCCGGCCTTGTTGCCGATAATCATTGTCCTGATCTGGAACGGTCATCTTGTCGCCGCCGTGATAGCCCTTTACAGCTTGATCTTTCTTGCCATCATGGTGCTGACTGCCTACCGTTTCAGCCAATCCTTGCGCCGCACCTGGCAACTGACTTTTGAAAATGAAGATCTCGTTGTCGCCTTGACCGAGGCTTCCAGCAAGTTGCAGTGGCTGGCCTATAACGATGGCCTGACCGGCCTTGCCAACCGCAGCCATTTCGACGACAGGCTGCAACTCGAACATACCCGGCTGAAGCGATCCGGGGAGCCGCTCTCGCTCATCATGCTCGACGTCGATCATTTCAAACGCTTCAATGACAGCTATGGGCACGTTGCCGGCGACATCTGTCTGCAACGGGTGGCGCAGGTATTCAAAGAAATCTTCTGCCGCGCCAGTGACCTGCCGGCCCGGTTTGGCGGCGAGGAGTTCATCGCCTTGCTGACAGAGACTGACATCGAAGGCGCGCTGGCGCTCGCCGAAAAAGTCCGGGCCAGCGTCAGTGATTTGGCCATCCCGCACGCCACATCGGAAACCGCCGATCATGTCACAGTCAGTCTCGGCGTCATCACCGTCAATTGCGCCAACCTTGCCGCGCCGAGTGAAGCCGTCGTCATGGCTGATGTCCAGCTTTATCAGGCCAAATTGCTTGGCCGCAACCGTATCGCCTATTTTGACGCAGCGAAAGACTTTACCGCCTGAATTCCAGCGCCTCGACCCGCGTACTGCGGATGTAGAGGATGGCCGCAGTAAAAACCAGCAACGCCAGCAGCGTTTCGCCAACAGCCAGCCACTGCGCCAGCCCATGCTCGCTGGTAGCGCGCGTCAAGCCTTCGAGCAGATAAAGTTGAATCAGCAGCGACAACCACTTGTAGGTATAACGCTTGCCGCGCAACACGCCGAATAACGGCAACAGCAACACCGCCGCCTTCAGCATCAGCCACGAACCCCCAGGACGCAACGGTGCCAGCCACCCCTCCCAGGCCAGACAGAGAAAAATCAGGGCGATGAGGCTAACACTGGTGAGAAGTTGCCAGCGGGGAGCGTTCATGACCATCCCCTTACCAAGACAAGGGTGATGAAGCTGGCAACGGCGCGTGACAAAACCGCGAACTGGTTCATGCGGAATTCCTGATGACCCGATGAGGTGCCCATTGTGCCGCCAATTTTCTTTGATTGCTGATGATTTTTTATCTATCCAACATGAATTTTATTCGAGAAATAATGATATTTGAATTTATGCCATCTGGGTTTATTGATTTGGCCCTTTGGAGTATTCGTTGGCGTACATGTCGATTGCGATCACACCGGAAATCTTTACCCGCATGAAATATGACAGAGATTGGAGTGTTGGTATTTTGTCCGTAGTTTTCGCTATTTTTCTATGTAACTAACTGATTGTTAAGTTATTTTTATATATAAATAATGACAATGCAATTTATGACATAAGGATTCTTGTGCTATGAAAAATAGAGCGAGATTGACATTGTCGAAAATGTGGGTAGCCTTTGCACCTCGTATCTTTCTGGTGCTAGAGATTATCGTGTCCTTACATCTGCCTTATACCGCTCAGCCTGTAAAAAGTGGTTTATTACATGGCGTCATAAATGGTTTTCTGTCATCGGCCCTGATCATTCTTTCCTGTCTTCTGCTTATCTCCCCCTGTCGGGCAGACGAAGTGACGGTTGCCGGATTTGCCTTTGCTGGTGATTTGAAGAGCGCCGAGCATCGTTTTCCTTACACCTTCAAGTTATTCAAGGATGTAGCGGCAGCGAAGGGCAATAATTTTTCGTACCTCATCAACGAGCGGATTAAAGCCGCTAAAAACGAACGCTTCGACCTCAAGAGCGCCGAGAACATGGTCAACCTGAAGAAAAGCGATCGAGCGTTATTGTCCACGCTGGTACTGACCGACGAAGTAGTCTCCAGCGAAAACTACGGCAGCTATTACAAGACCTTTGTCAATCTGCGCGGCACCGCCCTGATTTTTGACTACAAAAACCAGATCGTCGTTAGCAGCTACCCCGTGAGTGTCGTTTTGTTCGATGCCACCCCGGAGAAACCGGATCACATCCGCATTGCTGGATTCGTCGCTGATCTGATCCGTCGCGAAGATGGTCGCGGACTGATCACGCAATATGTCCGCCGCATGGAAACGGCCAGCATTCCAGAAAACGGCACAAAAACCCTGCAAATTCAGCAAGGCGCGGTGACCCCGGAAGCTTTGGCATTGATGCCGGAAGCCTTGCGCAGCAACCCGGCGACCGTTCAATCAATGTTGGCCGATTCATTTGGTGCGGTGCTCTCGGCCAAACTCGGGCTGTCGATGCTGCCAGCCAGTATCGGCCATGCGACTGGCGGCGTAATGTCGATGCGGCTGGAAAATGGAGACGATTACAAGCTCAAGGTCGGCGAAGGCGACTATCTGTTTTCGCTCAAGCTCAACAAATTG
>JAITWU010000284.1 GCA_031285115.1 Azonexus sp.
TTCGATGTCGGCGCGTGTTTCATCGAGGAGTGGCCGCCACAGGCGCAAATGGCCGTGCCGCCGCTCGCCGGGCATGGCCGCCGCGCCGTTTACGCCAGCGCCGCGCAGGAGGTTGAGCAGTACCGTTTCCGCCTGATCGCCGCGATGCTGGGCGAGCGCGAGGCAATCCGCGTCGACCTCGGCAAAGGCCGTGTAACGCGCCGCGCGGGCGGCGGCTTCGAGACCGCTGCCGCTGCTGCGGGCGACTGTGACGCGGTGGATGCGCAAGGGGACGCCAAGCTGGCGGCAATAATCCGCACAAAAATCCGCCCAGACATGGGCATTGGGCGACAGGCCGTGGTCGATGTGGATGGCGGAAAGCCGCCCGGCCCAATCCGGTTGTTGGCGCAAAAGATGCAGCAAAACAACCGAATCGCAGCCGCCGGAAAGGCCAACGCAAATGCGCCCGGCGGTTGTCAGCCGGTCGGCGATGAAACCGCCGACCCGTGCGAGTAGATCAGGCCGCCTGTTCCTTGAAGCGGCCATAGCTCATCAGCCGCTCGTAGCGGGTCGCCAGGAGTTTTTCGGCGCTCATCGCCGACAACTGCTTGAGCGCATCCTGCAAGGTTTTTTTCAAATGCTGGGCCATCGCCGCATGGTCGCGGTGGGCACCGCCAATCGGCTCGGTGACGACGCGGTCGATGAGGCCCAGGGTTTTCAGGCGGTGCGCCGTGATGCCCATCGTCTCGGCGGCTTCCGGCGCTTTTTCGGCGCTTTTCCAGAGAATCGAAGCGCAGCCTTCCGGCGAAATCACCGAGTAGGTCGAGTATTGCAGCATCTGCACGACATCGCCGACGGCAATCGCCAACGCGCCGCCGGAGCCGCCCTCGCCGATGATGGTGACGATGATCGGCGTCTTCAGTTCGGCCATGACGTACAGATTGCGGCCAATGGCTTCCGACTGGCCGCGCTCCTCGGCGTCGATGCCGGGGTAAGCGCCGGGCGTGTCGACAAACGTCATCACTGGCAGGCCGAATTTTTCAGCCAGTTTCATGAGCCGCAGCGCCTTGCGATAGCCTTCCGGGCGCGGCATACCGAAATTGCGATGGATTTTTTCCTTGGTGTCGCGCCCCTTCTGGTGGCCGATCACGACCACCGGCTGCCCATTGAAACGGGCCAGACCGCCGACAATGGCGTGATCGTCGGCAAAAGCGCGGTCGCCGTGGAGTTCCTCGAAATCGGTAAAAATATGCTGCACGTAATCAAGCGTGTAAGGCCGCTGCGGATGGCGGGCAACCTGCGCAATCTGCCACGGCGTCAGCTTGCCGTAGATGTCTTTCGTCAGTTGCGTGCTTTTCTTTTCGAGACGGCCGATTTCTTCCGAAATATCGACGGCAGAATCGTCCTGAACGAAGCGCAACTCTTCGATTTTGGCTTCGAGATCAGCAATCGGCTGCTCAAAGTCGAGAAAACTTGTTTTCATGGAAAGCTCGGGTTTTGACCGGCGGCTATTTTACCCCAAAGGCCACACGCCTCGACCGGGCTTTGACGCCAGCCAGCAAACCCGCTGAAAGGAGCAACAACTTATCCGGCCTGTAACTTTGCTATGATGAATCATTCAAGATCGAGGCGATACGCGATGCCCTCCTCCGCCTTTCTGTTCATCCACCCGCTGCTCGGCGCGGATGATTTGTGGTCGGGTTTCCGCGCCGAACTGTTTCCCGTCGGCGTCAGCAACACCGTCCGCCAACAGTTGGCGGATTCGCCGTGGCTCGATGATTTCGATCAACGCCATCCCTGGTTCCTGCCAGCGACCGCCGAAGCCCTTGAGCCGGGGCGGTTGGGACAGCGGGCGGTGCTGACATTCCCGTCCGGCCCGGACGCCATCAGGCTGGCCGCCCAGGAAACCGAATTACGTCAGGCTGGCCGTCAGGTCGCCCAATTGACCTCGATCAACGCCCCCTTGCCGACCACCGGCGCCTGGAATTACCTGCTGCTGACCGCCGCCCATCTGCGCAGCCTGCCGCTGACCAAACTACAGAGCCTGACAACCCGCAGCACACTGGTGGCGACCGACGTGCAAAGCTACGCCGACCGGAAATGGCTGCTCGACAACGCCTGCCCGCTGTCGACCGGCGAATTTCTGCTCACTCGCGGCACCCTGCCGAACCGGGCCGACACCACGCACATCAAGCTCCTGCAATTGCTGGCGCTGATTGCCGAAGACGCCGACAACGCCGCCCTGGAAAATATTTTCCGTCAGGAATCGAAGCTCTCCTACAGCCTGCTGCGCCTCGTCAATTCAGCCGCCATGGCGCGAACCACGCCGATCACCAGCTTCTCCCAGGCCATCTGTCTGCTTGGCCGACGCCAGTTGCAACGCTGGCTGCAACTATTGCTCTATGCCGATCTCAACGGCAACAACCCGCCCAGCCCGCTATTGCAAAAAGCTGCGGCCCGCGGCCAGTTGCTCGAACTGCTGGCGCTCCAGATCGAACCAACCCCGGTCATGGAAAACCCTGGCGACGCAGCTTTCATGGTCGGGGCGTTTTCGCTGCTCGATGTTCTGCTCAACGTCTCGATGTCGGAAATCGTCCGCCAACTGCCGCTCGCCAACGAAGTCGCCGCCGCCCTGACGGACAAGGCCGGGCCGCTCGGCGGTCTGCTGCGCGCCATCAGCGCCGCCGAAATGCGCAATCTCGAAACCTCAGCCGCCGAACTCGAAAAGCTCGGCATCCAGCCCAAACAATTTCTCGAAGCCCAACTGGCAGCCCTCAGTTGGGCCGTGCGGATTCGCGTCGTCTGCTGAAAATCTGTTGGTGATCGCCTAAGCTAACCGGTGCCTAAATGAACCGGCGCACCATAGGCTCGTCCGGGTTGAATGCAATGTTAGGCCGATGGCTGATTAAGAGATTGGACATATGCTTCTACTTCCTCTCTTGTCTCCCAAATTCGTGGGAACTCCTCATGAAGTAGATTTAGCACTACCGGAGAATATACAACTTGAGCGCGCCAGTTAGTAACCCAAGAGGATGAGATTACCATTTTTACGAAACGCCTCGACCTGCGGTGTCTGCCGATGACAACAATCTGTTCATATCCATCGCCCCACTGAGCTGGCAGGCAATAAACCTTGGTTTTTCCTGAAAAGTGCGGTGTGCCGTTCTTTTCTTCGGCTCCTCCAACTCCAGCGAACCTTGTTTCCACGATGTTGCCGACTAAACACCATTGGGTGGGCATGGGCGTTTCCATGATTAAACCTGACAGGCTTTAGCCGAAGCGCCCGCTCAGAAAGGGGTTATAACGGCGTTCCTCGCCGATTTCCGACATCGGGCCGTGGCCGGGGATGAAGGCGACCTCGTCGCCCAGCGGAAAGAGGCGCTCCCTGATCGAGCGCAGCAGCGCTTCCAGATCCCCGCGCGGGAAGTCGGTGCGTCCGATCGAGCCTTGAAACAGCACGTCGCCAACCTGGGCCAGACGGCTCTCGGGATGGTAGAAAACGATATGCCCCGGCGTGTGGCCGGGGCAGTGCAGAACCTGCAATTCGATTTCGCCGAAACGCACGGTGTCGCCCTGCCGGAGCCAGCGATTGGGCGTGAAGGGCTGGCCGGTCAAGCCAAAACTGCTGCCCTGCTGGGCCATGCCGTCGATCCAGAAGCGGTCTTCGGCGTGTGGCCCTTCAATCGGCGCGCCGGTTGCCGCCGCCAGCGCGGCGACGCCGCCAGCATGGTCGATGTGGCCGTGGGTGACGAGAATCAGCGCCAGCGTCAGATTGTCTGCGGCAAGCGCGGCGTAGACCCGGTCGAGGTCGCCGCCGGGGTCGATCACAGCAGCCTCGCGTGTCGTTTCACACCAGAAAATGGTGCAGTTCTGCTCAAAAGGGGTCACGGGAACGATTTTGTAGCGCATGATCGGCAAGCCGCAGAGGGAGGGAGCGTCGATTATCGCATGGCCCTCCCTTGCCCGGCGCGGAGCCGCCCCTTACACTCGGCGCCTGATGACGGACAGAGGGAGCGCGATGATCGACCATCCACTACCGGATACCGATGCCTGGGTTGTGCTGTTTTCCAACAATTCCCTGCCGGTGCTGCGCACCACCCGGCGGCGGCTCGACGAAATGCGCGCCGACCTCAACCGGGTCGATACCCGCGAGCTGGCGCGTCTCATTTTGCGCGACCCGATCATGACTGTGCGCGTGCTCGCCTATATCCAGCCGATTCGTGGCCGCGCCCTGCAAAACGACATCACCACCGTCGCCAGCGCCCTCGTCATGTCCGGCGTCGAACCCTTCTTCCACCGCTTCGCGGAACTGCCGACCATCGAGGGGATGCTCAAGGATGGCGACCCGCGCGCCCTGCTCGGCATTCTGCAAATCATCCGCCGCGCCCAGCGGGCCGCTGACTTCGCCCAGGAATGGGCGATCCGGCGTCAGGACATCTATGTCGAAGACATCCGCATCGCCGCTCTGCTGCATGATCTGGCGGAAATTCTGGTGTGGTGCTTCGCGCCCAGGCTGGGCCTCGATATTCAGGCGCAACAGGCGGCCAATCCGCATCGGCGCAGCGCCGACATCCAGCGCCAGACGCTGGGGCTGGAGTTTCAGGACATCCAGACCCAGTTGTGTCAGGTCTGGCGTCTGCCCAGCCTGCTGCAAACCTTGATCGACGACAGCCAGACCGAACAGCCGCGCGTCCGCAACGTGGCGCTGGCCGTACAACTGGCCCGCCACTCGGCGCAAGGCTGGGACGACCCGGCCCTGCCCGACGATTACCGCGCCATCGGCGAATTGCTCAACCTGACGCCGGAAGCCGTCCGTCAACTTCTCGGTCTGGAGCCGCTGCCGGGCAGACCGGTCGAGCAGGTTTCAGGGGACGGGATGCAGGGGACAGCCTTGCCGTGAGCACGAACCGATCGTCCCTCTCCCGCTTGCGGGAGAGGGAATGAGGGTGAGGGTATCGGGCGACGGGAAAGGCAAAAGACGCCTGGCCCGCCGCTTGCCCTCACCCCCGGCCCCTCTCCCGCAAGCGGGAGAGGGGAGATGAGGATGTGATTGTGCCAACATCACGTGTGTGAGCATGTAAAGCGAAACCGCTCCAGGAAGGGCAACCTGCGGCCTTATCCAGCCGCGCCCCGCTGTATCCCGTAACCTGATCACTGTATCCTGATGCGCGCCTCAAGGCTCTCCCAGCGTTCGAGCAAAGCCAGCAACTCGTCATCAATCGCTGTAAGGCGTTCCGCCGCCGTCTGCGCCGCTCTGGCGTCGCGCTGGTAGAGGGCGGGGTCTTCGAGTTGCCGGGTGAGTTCCGCCTGTTCGGCTTCCAGCGCGGCGATGCGCTCAGGCAGGGCGGCCAGTTCGCGCTCTTCTTTCCAGCTCAGTTTGTCGCCTTTGGCTTTGGCGGCGGCGGGGGCTTTGGCGGTTCGAGGTTCGCTCTTTGCCTGTTCCGCCGCCCGCTGGCGTTCGGTCTGCTGGCGTTCGGCTTGCCAGGCGGCCCAATCGCTGTAGCCGCCGACATATTCCCGCCATTGCCCATCGCCTTCGGCGGCGATGGTCTGCGTCACCACGTTATCGAGAAAAGTCCGGTCGTGGCTCACGAGAAACAGCGTGCCATCGTAGTTTTGCAG
>JAITWU010000294.1 GCA_031285115.1 Azonexus sp.
GTTTGGGTGGTAGCGGCGCAAAATAACCAAGCACCAGCATCAACACGCCAACGCCGATAAAGGTGATGATGCGCTCGCCGCCGCCGCGATTCGACAGATCAACCACAATCAGCTTGAGCACCACCAGGGCCAGCAGCGCCGCGCCAGCAAGCCAGAGCGGCCGCAGGCCGCGCCGATGAGCGGCGACCATCAGCGCAAGCGCCAGCAAAGTCCACAAAATAGCGTAGCCGGTCTGCACGACAAAGCTGTGGTAGAGCGAGTAGGCATCCCACGGAACGGCAAAATAATTGTGCGCGACGCGGAGCCAAAGGGTGCTGATGACAAACAGCGCCTGAAGGCCCATGAAGCCCCAGAAGGCGGGCAATCGCAGCGGCGCCGCGCCCGTCGGCAGCGGCTCGGCGGCCAGCACTCTGTCGCGCCACAGGAGCAGCATCCCCATCCCGAGCAGAAGCGCGAGATCGGTCGGATTCAACAGCGGCAGATAAGGCAGCGGCGCGGTATTGCCGGATGACAAACCGGCCAGCGCCAGAATGCTCAACCACAGCAACCCGGCCAGCGGTGCAGCGGCCCGCCAGTAATAGGCTTCGCCATGATAATTGAGCGGCCAGGGCAGCCTCAGGCAGACGGCAGGCCGATTGGCGCGGCCCGCCCAGAGCGTCAGCGCCAGCAGCACCGCCGTCAGGGCGACGACGCCGATGACGCTGGCCCAGGCCGTGCCCCACAAGGCGCTGCGGTCGATGCCGCCGGAAAGGGCGTCGCCAGTCAGGATCGCCAGCAGCCAGACGGTGGCGCTGTGCTGCCAGCCCACCCAGTGGATATAAGCCCGCCCCGGCCTCTCTCCGGCGAGGTTGTCGACCGCCGCCTGTTCGCTCCGGCGCATCAGCCAGAAATGCGCGGCCAGCGCCAGCGGCCAGGCGAGGACGGCGGGCCAGTCGAGCACCGACCGACCGTCGCCCCACTGCGCCAGCAACGCCAAAACCAGGAGCGGCAGACTCAAACGCGCTGGCCAGGCGGCGGCAGGCCAGTTGACGCGCCGCCCCCACAAGAGCAGCGCGGCGACGGAAAGCAGGGCGACGCCAACCATGAGCCATTGCGCGACCGGCAGACTCCAGACCGGCTGCGACAACTCGCCCGTGACCAGCGACGGCGTCCGGCGGGCAAACTCCGCCGCCCACGCCAGCAGCCACATGAGCAAGCCATAGAAAAGAAAAGGCTCCGGCATCTGAGCTTCGAGCGCCGCATAGCCGCGCGCCCAGCGGGAACCGCTGTGCGGCAGCGGCTGCCGCGACCACCAGGCAATCGCCACGGCGGGCAGCGCCAGCAGCAAAGCGCCGATAAAAGCCGGATGCGCCAGAGGCCACGGGCTAACCGATGGCCCTGTCAGCGTCGCAAAGTAGCTGACCAGGGCCAAACCCTGCAACAGCAGCCCGAAGGCGCGTGGCATCCAGCGTTCCTGCCGCTGACCGACGCGAAACGCCGCCGCCCCTTCCACGGCCCAGACGGCGCTGGTCCACTCGGCATCGAGCGCCAGCGGCACAGCCAGCGTGGCAAAACCGACGCCAAGGGCAAGAAAACACTCGACCAGCAGACGATAGGCCGCGCCGCCCCGGCGCAGCAGCAGCGTCGCCAGAATCAGATAAACCGCGCCAAAAGCGAGGGCCGAAAACGCCTCGCCGTAAAGAAAATCCCGCACCAGCCCGATTTGCAGGCCAAAGCCGACCAGCGGCGTACCAAATACCAGCGCGCTATCGACCGTCTTGCTCACGCCCGAGGACAAACGCGCCGGTGTGGCGCGGGCGTAAAGAATGGCCGTGGCGATAAAAATGGCCATAAAAACCAGCAAAAACGCCTGGGCGCTGGCGTAATGCAAAAGTTCATAGCGCAGCCAGCCCCAGGCGCCAGCGATGCCAAAGGTGACGACGAAGCCCAACAGATTCAACTCGCGCCAGGCCCGCCGCGTGGCAATGAACAAAATCGCCAGATCGAGCAAGGTGTAATAACTGAACAGCGCGACATGGCTGCCGCCGCCGGTCGACAACAACAGCGGCGTGGCAAAACCGCCAGCAAAGGCGGCAAAAGCCAGCGCCCGCGAATTCTGCAACAGCGCCAGAACACAACTGAAGGCGCAGACCAGCGCCATCAAGCCAAAAGCCGCCAACTGCGGCAACAAGGCGTAAAGCCGGAAGGCGGCAAACACCGTCAGATACATCACCGCCACGCCGCCGCCCTGCAAAATCAGCCCAAAATCCGGCCTGCTCTCGCGCCGACGAAAGCCAATGACGAGCAGCGCCACGCCCGCCGCGCCGACCGCCGCCAACCGCAGTTCAATCGGCAACAAACCGATCTGCGCCGCATAACGGACGAGGAAGGAGAGACCGATAAAGAGAATCACCAGCCCGGCCCGAACAATCGGATTACCCCGCAAGAACCAGTCGCGGATGGCGTTCGTCGCCGGTTCGACAGCGACCGACGGCGGCTTCGGCGGACGGCGGGCGGCGCTTGCCTCGCCTTCTGGCGCTGACTCGACACGGCGCGGCGGCGCGCTGGCGGCGAGGGAATCCGGCATTCCGGCGTCCGCCGCTACCGGCATTGGCGCTTCGGCATCGTCGTCGGTAGCGGCTTCCGGCGCAACGGCGGCCAGCGCGCCCCCCTGCCACGTCATAGTCAGCGGCGGGCCAAAATCGGCGACCGGCTCGCCCGGCGCATCGTCAATCTGCGGGCCGTCCGCCTGCCGAACCGCCGCCCGCGTCTTCGGCGACGCATCGACACTGAAACTACCCATCCGCTGCGCCGCCGCGATTTCCTTCCTGACCGCAGCGCGAACAGCGAGGCGCAAACTCCACCCCGCCGCCAGCCCGAGCAAGGCTCCCGGAATCCAGAGAACCTCCCCCCAATCCGGCCACAACAACCCCAGGATCGCCCCCCACACCGCTCCCCAGATCAGCATGTCCTGCTCCGCGTCTTGAATTGGACATTATGTGCCTATACCCGCCCCACAACCAGCAGCGCCAACCATTGGGCATCGTCAAAAAACCGGGAACGGGTATGCAAAGCCTGGCCGCTGCCGCTCTCCAGCGAGAAATTGCCGCTCGAACACGGTTTTGACCCTCGCCATCGCTGGCAGGGCAATCGCATGAATGACAATCGCCTGAATCGACATGGTCAACAGCGTCCGATACTCCCCTCTCCCTTGATGGGAGAGGGGCCGG
>JAITWU010000312.1 GCA_031285115.1 Azonexus sp.
CTGGAAACCATGACCTGCAACGTCGTCCATCATTCCGACGACGCCAAGGAGGGTGTCCGCGCCTTCCTCGAAAAGAGGAAGCCGAACTGGACCGGCATGTAATCGTTAAAGGAGAGTCCAAATGCCTGTCAGCCTGGTCATTCTGGCATCCCGTCCGCCTGAGTGGACGAGGGAGCAATTCACCGCCTGGTGGCGTGACGAACACGCCGCCTATGGCAGAAAACTGCCCGGCTTGCAGGCATATCGCCACGGGCAGGTCGTCTTCGACTACGATCACCCCGAAGGCCCGGCCTGGGATGGTCACGCCGTCCTCACCTTCCCCTCGCGGGAAGTTCTCGACGCGGCGCTGATTTCCCCGGAATGGAAAAGCGCCGTGGCGCATGTCGGCAAAATGAAGGGCAAGCGCATCGCCCTGATTACCGATGAGGTCGATTTGCTGCCGGGCGCGGGCGGGAAGTAACGAAACGCCGTTGGTTATTTGCTGGATTCCCGCGCAGGCGGGAATCCAGCAAATTTTGCGTATCTGATTGAGAGAAAGAAAACCTGAGATGACAGAAAACTTTTCTCCGGGCTTCGTCGCCGATATTTTCCGGCTCGACGGCAAAGTCGCCTTGATGACCGGCGGTCGCGGCGCGCTGGCGGAAGCGATGGGGGCTGCCTTGGCCGACCTCGGCTGCGCTGTCGCCTTTGCTTCGCGCAATCAGCAGGAATGCGCCGAAATCGCCGACCGCATCGGCGGGCGCTTTGGCTGCCGGACGCTCGGTTTGCGCTGCGACATCGCCAAGGAGGAAGAAGTCGAGGCCGCCGTCGCGCAGACCGTCGAACAACTGGGGCGGCTCGACATCCTCATCAACAACGCGGGCGCTTCCTGGTGGGGGCTGCCGCAGGATATTCCGCTATCGGGCTGGCGCAAGGTGATGGATGTCAATCTGACCGGCACCTTCCTCGCCTGCCGCCATGCGGCCAGGCACATGATCGCCGGAGGCGGCGGCGTCATGGTCAATATCGCCTCCGTCGGCGCTTTTCTTTCCTACACGCCGGACGCCGGGCAAGTCGTGCCGTACACCACGAGCAAGGCCGCCATCGTCCATTTGACCAGCGACCTCGCCGCCCAGTGGGCCGAACACGGCATCCGGGTCAATGCCGTCGCCCCCGGCTCGGTCGAAACGGGAATGACGGAAACGCTCACCGACGAAATTCAGGCCAAGCTCCTCAAGGGCATTTTGCTGCGCCGCTTCGGTAAACCCATCGAAGTGGCCGGGGCCGTGGCGCTGCTGGCTTCTCCGGCGGGCAGCTTCATCACCGGGCAAACCTTTATCGTCGATGGAGGGCAATCCCTTGCCTGAGATCAAAACTTACGCGGTCGACAATCTGACCTGGAGCGACGCTTCGCTCTGGCAACAGTTCGCCGACTGCCACCACGCCCAGCCGGACGCCCTGGCCGTCGTCGAAGGCGATGGCCGTTGCTGGACGCGGGCCGAACTCCACCGTCTCGCCCTTGCCATCAGCCAAACCTTGCAGGAAAAAGGCGTCAAAGCGCACGACCGGGTTTTGCTCGAAGGCCGCAAGAATGCGCAAACCGTCGCGGCGGCGCTGGCGATTTCCAGCGTCGGCGCGGTTGTCTGCCCGATTTCGCCCGACCTTGGCCGGGCCGAGCGCCAGATACTCGAAGAGCGGCTTGGACATGTCGCGCTGATCGGCGCTGCGGCAGAAAACGCCGAACCGCTCCGCGAGACGCAAAACCTCCACCTGTCCACACGCCCGCGGCCCGAACCGTCAACCGGGGACGAGGCCGAACGCGCCGTCGCCCTCATCGGCTTCACCTCCGGCACCACCGGCGTCCCCAAGGGCGTGATGCACGCCAGCGCCGCGATGAACTACGCCGCCCGCGCCTGTGGGCAGATTGCCGGGCTGGCCGCAGGCGACGCCATCGTCAGCATGACGCCGTGGGGCAGCGCCCCCGGCTTCACCTTCAGCCTGCATTTCGCCCTGTCACAAGGGTATCCGCTGATCATCATCGACCATTGGGAACCTTTGCAGGCGCTGACGATGATGGACCAATACGCCTGCCGCTGGGGCATGTGCGTGCCGACCCATCTGGTCGCCATGCTCGAATGCGTGCGCAGCGGCGCATGGACCAAACGCAGCCCGCTCAAGGCGCTGGCGGTCGGCGGCAGCAACATGTCGCCGGAACTGATCGCCGACGCCGAGCGGCTGCTCGGCATCATGGCGCTGCGCATGTTCGGCATGTCCGAGTGCATGGGCCACGCCAGCACCCGTCCTGACGATTCGCTCGAAAGACGCCAGCACACCGATGGCCGCCCCTTCCCCGGCACCGAGGACGAGGCTTTCGACAACGAGATGAAAATGCTGCCCCGAGGCGAACGCGGCCAGGCCGGGGTCAGGGGGCCGTCGCTCTTCCTCGGCTACTTCAAGGGCTTGGGTGGCGAGGCGACGCAACTGACGCCGGATGGTTTCTATCTCTCCGGCGACGAAATCATCCGTGGTCAGGACGGCTATCTCAAAGTCGTTGGCCGCCTCAAAGACCAGATCATCCGTGGCGGCTACAACATCGACCCGGCGGAAGTCGAAGCCGCCCTGCTGCGCCACCCGGCCATCGCCAAGGCCGCCGTCGTCGCCGTCCCGCATCCGCGCCTGGGCGAACAAGCCTGCGCCATCTGCTGTTTCCGCAGCAGCCACCCGCCGCTGGAACTTACCGACCTGATCGCGCATGTGGAAAGCATCGGCCTCTCAAAAAAGAAATGGCCGGAGCATCTGGTGGTCATCGAGGACATGATGTACACCTCGACTGGGAAAATCGACAAAAAAGTGTTGCGGAAAAAGGCGCTGGAGATGCTGGGGCTGGGCAGTTAGAGCGGTTTTTGTTTTGTTGCGCGCAACTCAGCGCAACCGTCATTGCGAGCAGGGCAATCCATATGCCCTGATCTGACGGCGTTTTCTGCTCCATGTCTGTCTTCGCCTCTGGCAGTGTGCGCCGAAGGCGCACACTTTGATACCATCTTGGTATCATGATAGAGTCTATCCATGCGTGTCATCGCCCTATCCACCTTGCGAACCTTCTGGGAAAGTCATCCCGATGCGGAAACATCGTTGCGTTCGTGGTATGCCAT
>JAITWU010000355.1 GCA_031285115.1 Azonexus sp.
GCAAGGCGTAAACCCGTTACAATTCACAGGTTTGGTTCTCCCGCTGTTGTTTGGCGGGCATCTTTTTTCACGAGATGGGCGTTTCGCCCATTTTTTATTTGTGGTCATGGATTTAAGCACGCTGATCGAGACGACCGTGAGCGGTCTGGGGTACGAGCTGGTGGACATCGAGATGTCGCCGCGCGGTCGCACCATTCGCGTTTTCATCGACGCGCCCGGCAAGGAAAAGGGCGTCGATGTCGAGGATTGCGCCCAGGTTTCCAACCAGTTGTCGCGCCTCTTTACGGTCGAAAACATCGACTATGACCGGCTCGAAATCTCTTCGCCGGGACTCGATCGCGTGGTCAAAAAGGCCGAGGACTTCGAGCGTTTCGCTGGCTGTGACATCCAGATCAAGATCCGCATTCCGCAGGAGGGACGCCGCAATTTTCAGGGCGAGCTGCTCGGCTGCAAGGATGGCAAGGTCGGTTTGCGAGTGGAGAAAAACGGCCTTGAAAAAGAAGATGTGGAACTGGCGTTCAACAATATTGAGAAGGCGCGCCTGGTGCCGCGTTTCGACTAAAGAATCAGGAGGTTGTAGCGTATGAGCCGTGAAATTTTGTTGCTGGTCGATGCGCTGGCCCGCGAGAAAAACGTCAGCCGCGAGATCGTTTTCGGCGCGCTGGAACTGGCGTTGGCCTCGGCGACCAAAAAGCGTATTCACGACGAGGCCGATGTGCGCGTCGCCATCGACCGTGTGACCGGTCATTACGAGTCTTTCCGCCGCTGGCAGGTGGTGCCGGATCACGAGTACGTCAATGAGTTTCTCGAAATCCCGCTCTCCGAGGCGACGCAGGATGACGCCGAGGTCGAGATTGGCGATTCGCTGGAAGAGCCGCTGGAGCCGATTGATTTTGGCCGCATCGGGGCGCAGGCCGCCAAGCAGGTGATTTTGCAGAAAATCCGCGACGCCGAGCGCGAGCAGATTCTGACGGATTTTCTCGAACGCAAGGAGCATGTCGTTTCCGGCACCATCAAGCGCATGGAGCGCGGCAACGCCATTGTCGAGGCGGGCAAGATCGAGGCCGTGCTGCCGCGCGACCAGATGATCCCCAAGGAAAACCTGCGCGTCGGCGACCGCATTCGCGCTTATTTGCTGCGCATCGACCGCAACGCCCGCGGCCCGCAGATCATTTTGTCGCGCACCGCGCCGGAATTCGTCATCAAGCTGTTCAAAATGGAAGTGCCGGAAATCGACGACGGCCTCATGGAACTCAAAGCCTGCGCCCGCGACCCTGGTCTGCGCGCCAAGATTGCCGTCAAATCGAACGATCCGCGTGTCGATCCGATTGGCACCTGCGTTGGTTTGCGCGGCTCAAGAGTCATGGCCGTGCGTAACGAAATCGGCGGCGAAAATATCGACATCGTGCTGTGGTCGGCGGACCCGGCGCAGTTTGTGATTGGCGCATTGTCGCCCGCCGAGGTGTCGTCCATCGTCGTCGATGAGGACAAACATGCGATGGATGTGGTGGTCGACGAGGACAATCTGGCGATTGCCATTGGCCGCAGCGGCCAGAATGTCCGTCTGGCTTCCGAACTGACCGGCTGGACCATCAATCTGATGACCCAGGATGAATCGGCCAAACGCTCTGAAGCCGAGTACGCCGAAACCCGCGTCATCTTTATGGAAAAGCTCGACATCGACGAGGAACTCGCCGATTTGCTGATCGAAGAAGGTTTTTCGACGCTCGAAGAAGTCGCCTACGTGCCGCTTGCCGAAATGCTCGAAATCGAAGGGCTGGACGAGGATATTGTCAACGAATTGCGTAATCGCGCCCGCAATGTGCTGTTGACCGAGGCGATTGCCACCGAGGAAAAACTGGAGAGCGTCGCCGAAGACCTCATCAGCCTCGACGGCATGACCAAGGAGCTGGCCGCCAAATTGGCCGAACACGACATCAAGACCCGCGACGATCTCGCCGAACTGGCGGTGGATGAATTGACGGAAATGACCGGCATCGACGAAGAGCGTGCCAAGGAACTGATTATCAAGGCGCGTGCTCACTGGTTCGAGTGAGCGGGAGGTAGCAAAGTATGTCCGCAACAACCGTTTCACAATTTGCCGAAGAGCTGAAAATGCCCGTCGCGGCTCTGCTCGATCAACTGGGCAAGGCTGGCGTCGCCAAAGAAGGCGGCAAGGATTCCCTGACCGACCAGGATAAAACCCGGTTGCTCGATTATCTGCGCCGCGCCCACGGCGATGAGTCAAAAACCAAGATCACCTTGAAGCGCAAGGAAACCACGGCGCTCAAAACCAAGGATGCGCAGGGCAGGGCGCGCACCGTGCAGGTCGAAACGCGCAAAAAGCGTGTGCTGGTCAAGCGCGATGTCGCCGACCCCGCGCCGGGCGTGGAAGCGGCGGCTGATGTCGAAGAAGTGGAAATCCCGACGCCTGAGCCGCTGGTTGAAACACTGGTCGAAACGCCGGTCGAAACGCCGGTCGAAACGCTGGTCGTGATGCCGGAGCCGGTTGTTGAGGTCGCGCCGGAGCCGGTCGTTGAAGAACCCCCGGTTGTCGTTGTCGAGCCGGTTGAACCCCCGCCGGTCGAAGTGGTTGTCGATAAACCGGTGAGACCGGCCAAGCCGGTGCTCGACCGCGCCGCCATCATCGGCGAAAAAGAATTGCGTCAGCGCGAGGAAGAAGCCCGCCGTTCGAGCAAACTGCGCGAAATTCAGGAGCGCGAACTGCTCGCCAAACAGGCCCGCGAAGCCCAGTTGGCCCAGGTCCGCCAGCAGGCCGAAGTGGCGGCGGCTGCCGCCAAACAGGCCGAACAGGCCCGACAGCAGGCATCGGCCAAGGCGAAGGACGCGCCAGCCGGTGAAAAAAGCGATAAGGGCGAAAAAGGCACGCTGCACAAACGCCCCGACGCCCCGGGCAAGGACGGCAAAAAAGGCGGCAACAACCGTGGCGACGATGGCCGCAAGAAGCAAGGCATCAAAACCCGTTCCGCCGATACCGGCTCGTCATGGAAGGCGGGCCGTGGCGGCTCGAAAAAACAGGGTCACAGCGACGAAGGGCAGGGCAGTTTCCAGGCCCCGACCGAAGTCATCATCCGCGAGGTGCATGTGCCGGAAACCATCTCGGTTGCCGACCTCGCGCACAAAATGTCGGTCAAGGCCATCGAAGTCATCAAGGTGCTGATGAAGATGGGGTCGATGGTCACCATCAATCAGGTGCTCGATCAGGAAACAGCCATGATCGTGGTCGAAGAAATGGGCCACAAAGCCCTCGCCGCCAAGCTCGACGATCCCGACGCCTTCTTGGATGACAACGCCGAACACAAGGACGTGACGCTGGAGCCGCGCCCGCCGGTCGTTACTGTCATGGGCCACGTCGATCACGGCAAGACCTCGCTGCTCGACTACATCCGCCGGGCCAAGGTGGCTTCCGGCGAATTCGGCGGCATTACCCAGCACATCGGCGCTTACCACGTCGAAACGGCGCGCGGCATGATTACCTTCCTCGATACGCCCGGCCACGAAGCCTTTACGGCGATGCGGGCGCGCGGAGCCAAGGCCACCGACATCGTCATTCTGGTCGTCGCCGCCGATGATGGCGTCATGCCGCAGACGCGCGAAGCCATCCACCACGCCAAGGCCGCCAACGTGCCGCTGGTGGTGGCGATCAACAAAATGGACAAGCCCGACGCCAACCCCGACCGTGTCAAGCAGGAACTGGTCGCCGAAGGCGTGATCCCTGAAGAATATGGCGGTGATTCGCCCTTCTGCCCGGTCTCGGCCAAAAAAGGCACGGGCATCGACGAGTTGCTGGAGCAGGTTCTGCTGCAAGCCGAAATCCTTGAATTGCAAGCGGCCAAAGACGCGCCAGCCAAGGGTTTGATTATCGAAGCCCGTCTCGACAAAGGGCGCGGCGCGGTGGCGACCATGCTGGTCACTTCCGGCACCTTGAAGCGCGGCGATGTCGTGCTCGCCGGGCAGGTGTTCGGCAAGGTGCGCGCCATGCTCGACGAAAACGGCAAGGCGATCAATGAGGCCGGGCCGTCGATTCCGGTCGAAATCCTCGGTTTGTCGGATGTTCCGGCGGCGGGCGAAGAAGCCATCGTGCTCATCGACGAGAAAAAAGCGCGCGAAATCGCGCTCTTCCGCCAGGGCAAGTTCCGCGATGTCAAACTCGCCAAGCAACAGGCGGCCAAGCTCGAAAACATGTTCCAGCAAATGGAAGAGGGCGAAGTCAAGACCCTGCCGCTGATCGTCAAGGCCGACGTGCAAGGCTCGCAGGAGGCGCTGGTGCAGACGCTCAGCAAACTCTCCAACGACGAAGTGCGCGTCCAGATCATCCACGGCGACGTTGGCGCCATCAGCGAGTCGGATGTCAATCTGGCTCAGGCGTCCGGCGCCGTCATCATCGGCTTCAACATCCGGGCCGATGCCGGGGCGCGCAAGCTCGCCGAAAACTTTGGCGTCGACATCCGCTACTACAACGTCATTTACGAAGCGGTCGACGAAGTCAAGGCCGCCCTGTCCGGCATGTTGTCGCCGGAGCGGCGCGAGCAGATCATCGGCATGGTCGAAATCCGTCAGGTCTTCCACGTCTCCAAGGTTGGCGCGGTGGCTGGCTGTTATGTGCTCGAAGGCATCGTCAAACGCGGCTCCCGCGTGCGGCTCTTGCGCAACAACGTCGTCCATTGGGATGGCGAACTCGATTCGCTCAAACGCTTCAAGGATGACGTCAAGGAAGTGCGCTCCAACTTCGAGTGCGGGCTGTCCCTCAAGGGCAACAACGACATTGCCGAAGGCGACCAACTGGAGGTTTACGAAATTCAGGAAGTGGCGCGCACGCTGTAATGAAAAAAAAGTCATTCCAGCGTAGCGACCGGGTCGCGGAGCAGGTGCGCCGCGACCTGGCCGAACTGATTCAGAGCGAACTCAAAGACCCGCGCGTCGGCATGGTCAGCCTGACGGCAGTTGAACTGACGCCCGACTACGCCCACGCCAAGGTGTATTTCGCCACCTTGAACGACGCGCATCTGGCCGAAGTCGAACAGGGCCTGAAACGCGCCGCCGGGTTCCTGCGCCGCGAACTCGGGCGGCGCATCCACATCCACACGCTGCCCGAACTGCATTTCGTCCACGACGATTCAATCGAGCGCGGCGTCAGCCTCTCGGCCCTGATCGACGCCGCCAACGCCTTGAGCGACCAGACGCCAGCAGATTGAGGGCGGATTGATGGCAGTCAAACGAGCCTGGCAGCGGGTCGATGGCGTCCTCCTGCTCGACAAGCCGCTGGGCTTGACCTCCAACGACGCCCTGCAAAAAGCCCGGCGTCTTTTTTCCGCCGCCAAAGGCGGCCACACCGGCACCCTCGACCCGGCGGCGAGCGGCCTTCTGCCGCTGTGCTTCGGCGAAGCGACCAAATTTTCCGCCGATCTGCTCGATGCCGACAAAACCTACGAAGCCGTCGTCCAGCTCGGCGTCACCACCGATTCCGGCGATGCCGAAGGGCAAGTCATCGCCACCGCCCCGGTCGTGGTCGATGAAGCCGCCATCCGCGCCGCGCTGCCGCAATTCACCGGCCCGATTGAACAAATCCCACCCATGCACTCGGCCCTCAAACATCAGGGCAGGCCGCTTTATGAACTCGCCCGTCAGGGCATAACAATCGAACGGCAGGCGCGGGCGGTCACCATCCATGCGCTGGAACTCCTCAATTTTTCCGGCGACTCCTTTGCGCTTCGCGTCCATTGCAGCAAAGGCACTTATATACGCACCCTCGCCGCCGACCTGGGCCAAGCCCTCGGCTGCGGCGCCCACCTCTCTGCATTGCGCCGTACAACCGTTGGCGATCTCAATCTAGTTCACGCCATCACGCTCGCCGAACTCGAAACCCTCGACGAAGCCACCCGCTCAACCCGCCTTTTGCCCGTCGATGCCCTGCTGCAATCGCTGCCGCGCATAGACCTCGATTCGACGGCGGCAGAACGCTTCACCCACGGCAACCCGGTCGACCTGCCGCCCAATCTCGTCGGCAAAATCCGCGTTTATGCCGAAAACCATCTCCTCGGCACCGGCCAACCCGGCCCGGACAACAGACTGTGGCCGAAACGCCTCGTGCAATCAGCCGCATAGACGGGTATAATCCCGCGCTCTCCGTCGCCAACGGAGAAGTGTCTTTAACCGGCGCTGGCTCTATCAAACCGGGGCGGCGTCTTACCATGAAAGAGGGTTTTGAAATGGCATTCACCACTGAAGCAAAAGCCGGCATCGTTGCCGAATATCAACGCGCCAAGGGCGATACCGGTTCGCCGGAAGTGCAGATTGCGCTCCTGACTGCTCGCATCAATGATCTGATGCCGCATTTCAAGGAGCACACCAAGGATCATCACTCCCGCCGTGGTCTGCTGCGTCTGGTTTCCCAGCGCCGCAAGCTGCTTGACTACCTCAAGGGCAAGAATATTGATTCTTATCGCACCTTGATTACCAAACTTGGCTTGCGCAAGTAAGCCAGGCGCATTGCCCGAAAGAGCGGCCCGGAAATTTCCAGGCCGCTTTTTTGTTTCTGCCGCCTGCGGCATGTTGTAACCCGTTGTTATTGTTGTTAAATGTGACGAGTGAGAAAGGGAATTATGTTTAATGTCGTGAAAAAAACGTTCGCCTATGGCGATCATCAGGTGACGCTCGAAACCGGCGAAATTGCCCGTCAGGCGGGCGGCGCGGTGATGGTGTCGATGGAGGAGACGGTTGTTCTGGTCACCGTTGTCGGGGCCAAGAGCGCCAAGCCCGGTCAGGATTTCTTTCCGCTGACCGTCGATTATCAGGAGAAAGTCTATGCCGCCGGGCGCATTCCCGGCGGCTTTTTCAAGCGCGAAGGCCGTCCGTCGGAGAAGGAAACGCTGACTTCCCGCCTGATCGACCGCCCTATCCGCCCGCTGTTCCCGGATGGTTTTTACAATGAGGTGCAAGTCGTCGCCACCGTGGTGTCGCTCAACCCGGAAATTGATTCCGACATTCCGGCGATGATCGGCGCCTCCGCCGCTTTGGCGATTTCCGGCATTCCGTTCGCCGGGCCGATTGGCGCGGCGCGCGTTGGCTACATCAACGGCCAGTACGTCCTCTGCCCGACCTTGAGCCAGTTGAAGGGCAGCCAGCTCGATCTGGTCGTCGCCGGGACGGAGGCCGCCGTGCTTATGGTCGAGTCGGAAGCCGGGGAGTTGCCGGAAGACGTCATGCTCGGCGCGGTGGTCTTTGGTCACACGGAAATGCAGAAGGCGATCAACGCCATCAATGAACTGGTCGAAGAAGCGGGCAAGCCGGAATGGGATTGGCAAGCTCCGGCCAAGGACGAGGCGCTGGTCGCCCGCCTGCGCGAAGTCTGCGGCAGCCGTCTGGAAGAGGCTTACAACATCACCGTCAAGCAAACGCGCAGCCAGGCCGTCAAGGCGATTCGCGCTGACGCGGCAGCCGCGCTGTGCACGGGCGAAGCGGGCGCGCCGGACGAAAATACCGTCGGCAACCTGTTCTTTGAAATGGAAGCGGCGATTGTTCGTGGCCGCATCCTTTCCGGCCAGCCGCGCATTGATGGCCGCGATACGCGCACCGTGCGCCCGATCACCATGCGTTCCGGCGTTTTGCCGCGCACGCACGGCTCGGCGCTGTTTACCCGTGGCGAAACGCAGGCGCTGGCTGTCGCCACGCTCGGCACCAACCGCGATGAGCAGATCATCGACGCGCTGGCTGGCGAGTACCGCGACCGCTTCATGCTGCACTACAACATGCCGCCCTATGCGACCGGCGAATGTGGTCGCGTCGGCACGCCCAAGCGCCGCGAAATCGGCCACGGGCGTCTCGCCAAGCGGGCGCTGCTGGCGGTGTTGCCGAAGCCGGAGGATTTTTCCTACTCGATGCGCGTGGTCTCTGAAATCACCGAATCGAACGGCTCCTCGTCGATGGCTTCTGTCTGCGGCGGCTGTCTCGCCCTGATGGATGCTGGCGTGCCGCTCAAGGCGCACGTCGCCGGTATTGCCATGGGTCTCATCAAGGACGGCAACCGTTTCGCCGTGCTGACTGACATCCTCGGCGACGAAGATCACCTCGGCGACATGGATTTCAAGGTGGCGGGCACGACTGGCGGCATTACGGCCTTGCAGATGGACATCAAAATCCAGGGCATCACCAAAGAGATCATGCAGGTGGCGCTGGCGCAAGCTAAAGAAGCCCGGCTGCACATCCTCGGCCTGATGCAGGAAGCGGCGGCTGGCCCGCGTCAGGAAATGTCGGCCTACGCGCCGCGCCTCTACACCTTCAAGATCAATCCGGAAAAAATCCGCGACGTGATCGGCAAGGGCGGCGCGGTGATTCGCGCCCTGACCGAAGAAACCGGCACCACCATCGACATTCAGGACGACGGCACGATCACCATCGCCGCCACCTCCGGCGAAGCCGCAGCGGCTGCCCGCGCGCGGATCGACGCGATTACGGCGGAAGTCGAAATCGGCAAGATCTACGAAGGCACCGTGCTCAAGATCCTCGACTTCGGCGCCATCGTCTCGGTGCTGCCGGGCAAGGATGGCCTCCTGCACATTTCGCAGATTGCCAATGAGCGCGTCAACAAGGTCGAGGACTACGTCAAGGAAGGCCAGGTCGTGCGCGTCAAGGTGCTCGAAACCGATGACCGTGGCCGCGTCAAACTGTCGATGAAGGCCGTTACCGCCGAAGAAGGCGCGGCAGCCAAACCGGCGGAATAAACACCGGCATCCTCCGGAAAGCACAAAGGGCGCTGTCAGGCGCCCTTTGTTTTGGTCGTCGGCAACGTGACCGTCGCCTTGATCGCGCTTACTTCGCCATCTGCTTTTCTTTGAGTTCGTCAAGCGTCTTGCAGTCGATGCACAGCGTTGCCGTGGGCCGTGCTTCAAGGCGCTTGATGCCAATCTCGACGCCGCACTTGGAGCAAAAACCGTAGTCGCCGCTGTCGATGCTGGCCAGCGTTTCATCAATTTTCTTGATCAGCTTGCGTTCCCGGTCGCGGTTGCGCAATTCGATGGCGATGTCCGTTTCCTGGCTGGCGCGGTCATTGGGGTCGGCAAACACCGTGGCTTCGTCCTGCATGGTGTGCACCGTGCGGTCGATATCCTCGCTCAACTCCTTCTTGAGGGCTTCGAGAATTTTGCGGAAATGCGCAAGCTGCTTCGCATTCATGTATTCCTCGCCCGCCTTGGGTTTATACGGAACGAAATTTTTGTGGAGCAATTCTTCAGCCATTTTCCTGGAGCATCCGGTGACGAAAAACCCGATTAAATATCAGAAAGGGAGCGACGAGGCAAGGGAAGTTTGTTTTTTTGCCATTGGCGCTTGATCTGGCGCGGCTTTTCGCCAAGTGCTAGAATGCGCCCTCTCGTGTCGGGGCGTAGCGCAGTCTGGTAGCGCATCTGCTTTGGGAGCAGAGGGTCGTGAGTTCGAATCCCACCGCCCCGACCATTCATTCTTCAGCCACAACCTCACGCGCCCGTAGCTCAACTGGATAGAGCAGCTGCCTTCTAAGCAGCAGGTCGGGGGTTCGAGTCCCTCCGGGCGCGCTTATAAATCAATGACTTACGTTTATATTGTGACCCTGAATAGTCGCAAATTGACCCCGTTAAGTCACAATTTTAGTCACAACCTCAGGCGCTGAAAACATCGCTACGGCCTTGTTGCCAACGTCCGGCGTGGCTGATTTGATCCACCAAATGACCGCCCAAGACTGGGGAAAAGTTGGTTTGATCGGCCAAGGATTTGGCCTGTTGAATAGCACGATGGGCAGCTATTTCAGCGCCGCCAGCCAGAAATCGAATCTCAAGTTTCAAGCGCAAATGGCTGAATTGAATGCAAAACAAGCAGAAAAAACGGCGCAATCGGCCTTGAATCAAGGCAATCAACAGGCGGTGGCAATCACCCTGCAAGCCGGTCATTTGAAGTCGCGCCAGATTGTCGGGTAGGCGGGCCGACCTGTTTCACTCGGCGCACACGGAAATGAAACAGGACATAAGCGGACTCAAAGAAGGGCTGGCCGCGCAATTCCGTGATGCAATGGCCGAAGGCATGGCGACCGGCAAAGCCACTAACCCGGTATCGGAAGCGCAGGCGATTGCCGCTTACGGGCAAGTCGACGGCGTGCGCCGCTACCGCGAGCAGCAAGAGACGATTGCTACCGGCGCGAAAATTCAGGAAGTCAAAACCATGCCGACTGCGGCCATGAAAGACTTTCTGGAATCGTCAAAACCGCCGCCGGGTGACGGGTTTTATGACCGCCAGCAAAACTGGAATGCGCTCTACCGGGCCGTCAATGAAACCGTCAAGGCGCGGGCCGATGACCCGGTTGCCTTTGCGCTCGACAACCAGACTTACGGCATGACGCCGCTTGGCAGTGTGCAGAATGTCCAGGCAGTGATGGCTGAGACGCAAAAGCGCCGCGCCGCCATGTTCAATGTCTCCCGCGATTACGGCACGCCGCCAGCCCTGTTTTCCAAGCAGGAGGCCCATGCCATCGGCAATTACCTCGCCACACTCCAGACGCCGGACAAAGCCGGATACCTTGGGCAGTTGGCGGCCAACGGCGGGGCCGATGGCGTGCTGTCGCTCTCCTTGCAATTGAAAGACAAGGATATGGAGCTGGCCACTGCCGCCAACCTCGCCGGGCAGTCGTCTACGATGGGCAGAAATAACGGGCAACTGTACCTTGAAGGCAAAGACCTCATCGCCCAGAAGCTCATCAAAATCGACAAGGCCGACGAAACCGGTATCAGGGCGCAAATCAATGCGCTTCTTTTTGATGTTTATCAAACGCCGCAGGGGCGTGAATTGGCGGAAGAAGCCGCCTTTGGCATTTACGCCAAGCTCGCCCATGAGGGAAAAAGCGGCGAAGCCGGAATCAGGCAAGCCGTCAATCTCGCGACCGGCGGAATCATGAAATTCAACGGCGGCAATCTGGCGAAGCCCTACGGCTGGACGGACAGCGCCTTTCAGGATGCGGTCAATATCAGTTTGCCGCAGGCGATTACCAAGGCGGGCGGCGAGTTTTATATGGGCGGCCAGAAAATCAGCGCCGCCGAACTCGCCATCAAGCTCCCCGGCGCTCGCTTGCAGACCGGCGGCTCCCCCGGAACCTACCTTGTAATGAGCGGCAATGTTCCCGTCATGCGCGCCGATGGCAGACCCTACATCCTCGATGTCGGGCGCGCGCCGCCGGTCGAGCGTAAAGAAGGCGTCGCAAAGCCGCTTGAAGTCATAACGCCGTGGTCGACGAATGATCGACCAGAACGAGAACCCGGCCCGCTGGAAATCAAATGGCCTTGGCTGTAACCGTCGGAGATTACTGAAATGTGGGATTCACTCTTTCCGGCTGAGTTTGAAGCATCGGCCAACGCCATGCTTTACCGGCAACCCGAAGCGCCGCCTGAGCCAGGCACGTGGCAAAATTTTGGCAGTGCTCTTGTCGACATGGTGCCAAGCGCGATTCACAGCACTTTGTCCGCAGTTTCCGGGGTTATCGAAACCGCCAGCGGGCCAATGGCCTACGCCAATGCCGGAACCATTGCCTATATGCAAGGCAAAGCCCCGCCCGATGAAAAAACGCTGCGGGCAGAAACCATTGGCAAGATGTGGAATACCGGCGAGGCGGTTGATTTTTTCCGCTCACAGGCCAAATCCTACACGCCTGACCCGATGTCAGTTGGCATGGCCGG
>JAITWU010000249.1 GCA_031285115.1 Azonexus sp.
CATGGTCAGCGTCAGGGTCATGGCGTAGATGCCGGTCAAGCCCTGCCGCGCCAGTTGCAATTCCTGATAGTCACGATAAACGGCCTGGACGGCCTCGGCGTCGCGGGCGAGGTTTTCCGCGGCCACATCACCGCCACGGCTGACAGCGAATGGCAGGCCCAGCTTGAACTCGAACGTCCGGGCGGGATGCCGCAGGTGCTGCTGCTGCGCGGCTCGCACCTGCCAGCGGGCGGCGGCGACGGGGTGGTGTTCGACGACGTTACCCGGCTGATCGCCGCCCAGCGCAGCGCCGCCTGGGGCGAAGTGGCCCGCCGTCTGGCGCACGAAATCAAGAATCCGCTTACTCCCATCCAGCTTTCCGCCGAGCGCCTGCAACTGAAGCTCGCCGACCGGCTCGGCGGCGGCGATGCCGAGATGCTCGCGCGCGGCACGCAAACCATCATCACCCAGGTCCAGGCGATGAAGCGCATGGTCGATGATTTCCGCGATTACGCCCGGCTGCCCGCGCCGGTCGTCGAGCCGCTCGATCTCAATCTGCTGATTGGCGATGTGCTGGGTCTTTATGAAAGTTCCGCCATCGCCATCGTCACCCGGCTCGATGCCGCGCTGCCGCCGGTGCTGGGCGACGCGACGCAGTTGCGGCAGATCATCCACAATCTCCTGCGCAATGCCGAAGATGCGCTCGAAGGGCGCGACAATGGTCAGATTAAAATTGCCACGGAACAAGCCGGACGTTGCGCCCGGCTCCTCATCAGCGACAATGGCCCCGGTTTTCCGCTCGACCTCCTGCCGCGCATCTTCGAGCCGTATGTGACGACCAAGGCGCGGGGCACCGGCCTTGGTCTGCCGATTGTCAAAAAGATTGTCGAGGAACACCTCGGCGCCATTGAAATCAATAATGCGCCGGAAGGCGGCGTGCGGATCGACATCCGCCTGCCTCTGGCCAAGGAGGAAGCCCCACATGGCAATCATTCTGGTCGTTGACGACGAAGTCGGCATCCGCGAACTGCTCTCGGAAATCTTGATTGACGAAGGTTACGACGTGCGTCTCGCCGAAAACGCCGAAGCCGCCCGGCGCTACCGTAACGAGCAGCGCCCCGATCTCGTCCTGCTCGACATCTGGATGCCCGACACCGACGGCATTTCCTTGCTCAAAGAGTGGCACGCCGCCGGTCATCTCAACATGCCGGTCATCATGATGTCCGGCCACGGCACCATCGACACGGCGGTCGACGCGACGCGCATCGGCGCTTTCGACTTTCTCGAAAAGCCGATTGCCCTGCAAAAACTGCTCGGCTCGGTGCAAAAGGCGCTCAAGCACGACAAGCCGCCCGCCCGTCCGCCCCTGACGCTGGACGCTTTCGCCCGCTCGGCCTTCGTCAAGGAATTCAAGCGCCGTCTCGAACAGGCGGCGGCCAAAACCTCGGCCCTGCTCCTGCGCGGGGCTACCGGCGGCATGGCCGAAATCTGCGCCCGCACCCTGCAACCGCCGCGCGCCGCCTGGCTCGATCTGTCCTCATTGAGCAGCGCGCTGACGCAGGAAATGCTCGAAAAAACCGCAGGCGGCGTGCTGTTCGTGCCGGATCTCGCGGCGCTTGGCAAAATGCAGCAGTTGAATCTCTCGTTCGCCATCAATTACCTCGAACGCCTCAACCTGCTGCTCATCGTGGCGACAGCGAAGCCCTTGGCGAGCTTTGCCGAAATCGGCTGGGACAATAAATTGCTCGCCCGCCTGGGCGAAGTCTGGGCGGCTTTGCCGACCCTCTCTGGACATTCCGACGAAGTCCCCGAAATCGCCAGTCTGTTGCTCACCAATTTTGTCGAACGCGGCGAAGTGCCGCCGCGCCGCTTTGCTTCCAGCGCCCTCAATGCCCTGCGTAATCTCCCCTGGAAACAGGCGGCGGAAAACAGTTGGGGCGATCTTTACGCGCTGGTGAAGAATCTCGCCCTGACGGCGCTCGACGAAGAAATCAGCGCCGAGGACGTGCTCAGAGTCGCGCCGCATGAGGCGGGCGAAGAAAACGAAGCGGCCAGTCTCCTGACGCCCCTCTTTGACCAGCCGCTGCGCGAAGCCCGCGATGCTTTCGAGAAGCTCTATTTCGAGCACCATCTGCGCCGCGAAGGCGGTAACATGACCCGGCTCGCTGAACGCTCCGGCCTGGAGCGCACCCACTTGTACCGCAAGCTCAAGCAACTCGATGTTCGCCTCGGCAAACGGCAGGATGATTCCGGGGCGTAAGCTCAAAGAGAAGAGAAACCCATGAAAATCATCATTCTCGGCGCCGGTCAGGTTGGCTCCAGCGTTGCCGAAGGTCTGGTTTCCGAGCAGAACGACATCACCGTCGTCGATTTCGACGGCCCGCGCCTCGCTTATTTGCAGCAACGCTACGACCTGCGCACCGTGGCGGGCGATGGCGCGTCGCCCTCGACCCTGCGTCAGGCCGGGGCGGAAGACGCCGACATGATGATTGCCGTGACGCAAAGCGATCAGGTCAATCTCGTCGCCTGCAAGCTGGCCCACAGCGTTTTCAACGTGCCGACGCGCATCGCCCGTTTGCGCTCGCCGGATTTCCTCAAAGACGAGACCTTGTTGTCGACCGACAATTTCGCCGTCGACTTCGCCCTCTGCCCGGAGCAGGTGATTACCGATTACATCCGCCGTCTGGTCGAATTTCCCGAAGCCCTGCAAGTGCTGAGTTTTGCCCGTGGCCGGGTCAATCTCGTCGCGGTGCGCGTCTATGAAGGCGGGGCGACGGTCGGCAAACCGATCCGCCTGTTGCGCGAACTGCTGCCGCCCGAAACCGACGCCCGCATTGCCGCCATCTTCCGCCGCGAGCAGCCGGTGACGCCAGGCGGCGACACCATCATCGAAGCGGGCGACGAGGTTTTTCTCCTGGCCGCCGCCGAGCACATCCGGCCCGTGCTGCACCAGTTGCGGCGCATGACCCATCCGGTCGAGCGCGTCATGATCGCCGGTGGCGGCAATATCGGCCTGCGTCTCGCCCAGGCGCTGGAAGGCCGCTATCAGGTCAAATTGCTCGAAAGCCGCCCGGCGCGGGCGGAAAAACTCGCCAACGAACTCAACGACACCCTGGTGCTGCTGGGCGCTGCGACCGACGAGGATTTGCTGGAGCAGGAAAATATCGGCGAAATGGATTTGTTCCTCGCCGTCACCAATGACGACGAAGACAACATCATGGCCAGCAGCCTCGCCAAGCGGCTCGGCTGCAAGCGCGTGGTGGCCCTCATCAACCGCCGCGCCTATGCCGAAATGATCGAAGGCGGGCCGATCGACATCGGTATTTCACCGGCTCAGGTTTCGATTGGCGCGTTGCTTGCCTACGTCCGTCAGGGCGATGTCGCCGAAGTCCATTCGCTGCGCCGGGGTGCAGCGGAAGCCCTGGAAATCGTCGCCCACGGCGACCAGAAAACCTCCAAGGTCGTCGGTCGGCGCATCGACGAAATCGACTGGCCGGAAGGCGTCACCGTCGCAGCTCTGGTGCGCCATTTCGACAAGGCGCTGACCGTCGGCCAGAGCGACGACTGGACTTCGATCACCCGCCACGGCGAAGTCATCATCGCCCACCACGACACGGTGATCGAAGCCG
>JAITWU010000173.1 GCA_031285115.1 Azonexus sp.
TGGCGAGATGGAAGAACTGGACGGAGATAGTGGAGAAGCCTTTGCTGGATTTGAAGAAGACTGGCAGGTTATAGAGTCAGTACTGCCTGCGGGGTGGGAAGAAGCGGCGAAGCGGACGGGGGCGCTGATTCGGACGCGGGGATTTGAGAGCGCAGCGGCGTTGCTGCGGGTATTGCTGATCCACCTTGTCGAAGGATGCTCTCTACGGGAAACCGTCGTTCGAGCCAGGCAGGGCGGCTTGGCCGATGTCTCCGATGTTGCCCTGCTCGGACGCTTGCGCGGCAGTGGCGAATGGTTCCGCTGGATGGGAGAACAAATGAGCCGACGGCTCTCGCAAAGAAGTGTGGAAATTCTACCCGGCAAGCGGGTTCGCCTGGCGGACGCCACGGTCGTCTGCGAGCCGGGAGCCACAGGCTCAACCTGGCGTTTGCACTACGTCATTGATCTCTCGACGCTGACCTGCGAACAAGTCGACGTCACCCTGCCGGAACAAGGAGAGACACTCACCCGCTTTGCGATACAGCCAGGAGAGGTGCTGATGGGTGACCGGGGACTTGCACACCAACGCGGCATCCGCCATGTCGTTGATTGCGGAGGTGATGTCGTGGTTCGCATGAATCTGACCAACGTACCGCTCACAGACGCCGAGGGCAGGAAATTCGAGTTATTGCCGCGCTTGCGCCAGTTGGCGGTTGGTCAGGCAGCCGCATGGTCAGCCGTGATGCGTGATGAAGAACTGACGGTTCGCATCTGCGCCTTGAAGAAAAGTGTCGAGCAAACCCGCATTGCCCAGGAGAAATTACGCAAGGCGGCGACCAAAAAGCAGCGAACCCTTCAGCCCGAGACATTGGAGGTGGCAGGTTATGTGATCGTTCTGACGACCTTGCCTGACGTATCGGCGGATCGGGTTCTTGAGTTATACCGTTATCGCTGGCAGATTGAACTGGCCTTCAAGCGGTTGAAATCGCTCTTGCATCTGGGGCATTTGAAAAAGACCGATCCGGTTGGCGCCAAAGCGTGGCTGCAAGGCAAGTTATTTGTTGCCACCCTGCTTGAAACCTTGATCGCCGTTGGCGAGCGTTTTTCCCCTTGGGGCTACCGCTTGCCCGAGCGTCAAAGTCCGCCGGTGCTGGTGGCGTGAGGTGTCCATGATGCGCTTTTTTACTGGCTCGCGCCATCAACCCATGGGTCAGTCTGCTCAAGGGGCTGCGCTCGTGGAATCAGATCGCCAAAACCTTGCGCGAACCTCCACGAAAACGACGACCGTATCAGATGGATGGGCTGGAAAGGGTTGTAGGTTAGCGCTTATGCCCCCAGCCCCTCTCCCGCTTGCGGGAGAGGGGAGAGGAGGATGGGGCTGTGCCAACAGGCATGTGTGGGCATGTAAAACAAAAAACCGCTCAACCGCCCAGCATCAACATCAATTCCCCCTGGGCGTTGTGTGGTTTGCTGCGCGAGTTGCGGCGGCGCGGGTAGGCGCCTTGGGCGTTCATGTCCCAGCCTTGCTGGTTGTCGGCGAGGTAGAGTTTCAGCCCCTCGTTGATGATGCGCCGTTTGAGCTTGGGGTCGAGGATGGGAAAGGCGAGTTCGATGCGCTTGAAGAAATTGCGCTCCATCCAGTCGGCGGAGGAGAGGTAGACGCGCTCTTCGCCGCCCGCGAGGAAATAGAGTATCCGGTGATGTTCGAGAAAGCGGCCAATGATCGAGCGCACCCGGATATTTTCCGAAAGGCCGGGAATGCCGGGGCGGAGCGCGCAGACGCCACGGACGATGAGGTCGATCTTGACGCCGGCTTTCGAGGCTTCGTAGAGGGCGTTGATGACTTCCGGCTCCAGCAGCGAGTTCATCTTGGCGACGATGCGCCCTTTGCCGCCAGCGCGGGCGGTTTCGGCTTCGCTGGCAATGGCTTTGACGACATTGGCTTGCAGGGTGAAGGGGGCCTGCCACAGGCATTTGAGGGCGCGCGCCTTGCCGAGGCCGGTCAGTTGTTTGAAGACTTCGCTGACATCCTGGGTGATTTCTTCGTTGGCCGTCATCAGGCCGAAATCGGTGTACAGGCGGGCGGTGCGCGGGTGGTAGTTGCCGGTGCCAAGGTGGGCGTAGCTTTTGAGGATGCCTTCTTCGCGGCGGATGATGAGGAGCGCCTTGGCGTGGGTTTTGTAGCCGACCACGCCGTAGACGACGTGAGCGCCGACTTCTTCGAGCCGCGCCGCCCAGCCGATGTTGGCTTCTTCGTCAAAGCGCGCCATCAGTTCGAGGACGACGGTGACTTCCTTGCCGTTTTGCGCGGCGCGGATCAGGGATTGCATCAGCACCGAATCGGTGCCGGTGCGGTAGACCGTCATTTTGATGGCGACCACGTGCGGGTCGACGGCGGCCTGTTCGAGCAGTTCGATGACCGGGGCGAAGGATTGGTAGGGGTGATGGAGCAGGAGGTCGCTGCGGCGGATGCAGTCGAAGATGTTGGCGCCCTTGCCAATCGCTTTGGGCAGACCGGGGACGAAGGGGGCGAATTTGAGGTCCGGGCGATCGACGCCATCCGGTACTTGCATCAGGCGCACCAGATTGACCGGGCCATTGACGCGGTAAAGATCGGCTTCCCGGAGGGCGAACTGGGCGAGGAGAAATTCCGTCATCGCCGGTGAGCAGTTGTCGGCGACTTCGAGGCGCACGGCGTCGCCAAAATGGCGGTGCGACAGTTCGCCCTGCAACTTGGTGCGCAGATTGGTCGCTTCTTCCTCATCGACAAACAGGTCGGAATTGCGCGTGACGCGAAACTGGTAGCAGCCGAGCACATTCATGCCGGTAAACAGTTCGCTGACGAATTCGTGCAGGATCGAGGAGAGAAAAACGCAAGCGTATTCGACGCCCGCCAGTTCCTCCGGCAGCCGGATGACCCGTGGCAGGACGCGCGGCGCCTGGACGATGGCGGCATTGGAGCTGCGGCCAAAGGCATCTTTGCCTTCGAGTTCGACGGCGAAATTGAGACTCTTGTTGAGCACCCTGGGGAAGGGGTGCGACGGATCGAGGCCGATGGGGGTCAGCACCGGGGCCATTTCACGGCTGAAATAATCGCGTATCCATTCGCGCTGCGCTTCGTTCCACGCCGAACGGCGGAGAAAACAGATGTGATGCGCTTCGAGCGCGGGCAGGATGACATCGTTGAGATGCTGGTATTGCTCGGCGACGATGGCGTGGGCCTCCGCCGAAACCAGGCGGAAGGCTTCCAGCGGGGTTTTGCCGTCATGGGTGGTGATCGGCGTTTTGGCCCGCACCTGCTCCTTGAGACCGGCCATGCGAATCTCGAAAAACTCATCGAGATTGCTCGAAACAATGCACAAAAAACGCAGCCGCTCCAGGAGCGGGACGCGCTCATCCTGAGCCTGGGCGAGCACGCGGCGGTTGAAGGCGAGCAGACCGAGTTCGCGGTTGAGGTAATTTTCGGTCGGGAAGCGGGGCAGGTGAGAAGGGCGGTTCATGGCGCATTCCGTGGTGATATTCAGCAAGTATATGCCTGAAGCCCCCTGTTTTAGCGCCTCCGCGTGACAGTCGCGTGACATCGACCGATGCTGGCTTATAGTGGCGAAACTTCTGACCAACCGATGGAGAAAAGCATGTTCGCAGGCATTTTGATCAACAAGGATGAATCCGGCTATCGCGCCAGTCTGGCGAGCATCGACCCGGCACAGTTGCCGGAAGGCGACGTGACCGTGGCCATTGAATGGTCGACGCTCAACTACAAGGATGGTCTGGCGATTACCGGCCAGGCGCCGGTGGTGCGCCGCTTCCCGATGATTCCCGGCATCGACTTCGCTGGCGTGGTCACGGAAAGCCGCCATCCGGGCTGGCAGGCGGGCGATAAAGTCATACTCAACGGCTGGGGCGTCGGCGAAACCCATTGGGGGGGTCTCGCGCAGCAAGCCCGCGTCAGCGGCGACTGGCTGGTGCCGCTACCCGCCGCCTTTACCACCCGTCAGGCGATGGCGATTGGCACGGCGGGCTATACCGCCATGCTCTGCGTGCTTGCGCTGGAGCGCCACGGCCTCACGCCGGGCGGCGGCGAAATTCTCGTCACCGGCGCCAATGGCGGCGTCGGCAGCGTCGCCATCGCCGTCCTCGCCAAACTCGGCTACACCGTCGTCGCTTCCACCGGCAGGCCGGAAGAAGCCGCTTACCTGAAAACCCTCGGCGCTGCCGCCATCATCGAACGGGCCGAACTCGCAGCCCCCGGCAAACCGCTCGGCAAGGAACGCTGGGCGGGCGTCGTCGATACCGTCGGCAGCCACACGCTGGCGAACGCCTGCGCCGGAACCTGCTACCAGGGCGCGGTCGCCGCCTGCGGTCTGGCGCAAGGCATGGATTTCCCGGCCAGCGTCGCCCCCTTTATTCTGCGCGGCGTCACGCTCTACGGCATCGACAGCGTAATGGCCCCGCGACCGGCGCGGGACGCGGCATGGCAGCGTCTGGCCCGCGACCTCGATCCGGCCAGACTGGCGGCGATGACCCATGAAATCGCTCTGGGCGAAGCCATCGCGGTAGCAGGGCAAGTGCTGCAAGGCAAGGTGCGGGGGCGGGTGGTGGTGGATGTGAATCGCTGACGCCGTTGGTTTTTCTCGACCGCCGGTCTGATCCTGAATGGATGGCTGTTACTATTGGCCCGGCCATTAAGGATTAAACATCTACAGCTATGGCAGGCCAGCGTTGTAATGTCTGTGGTTTTTCAATACTAAATGGCCGGTTCTATAATATTCTCGAAAGTAAAGTTACATTTTCCGTATGTCCCGACGAAAATTCATGATCGCTCGCCAGTCGCTAGGCGAGCCTGGCACAGTGACTTGAGCATTACCCATAGGTTGAAATAACTTGCCATGTTTTTTCCCTCGCTCGTACCGCCAGCCTTCACGGATAAGCCGTCTGATCGTTGCATCAATATCTTTTCTTGAAGAGTATTTCATAGAACAGAACCAAGATAATGCGGGGTTGCGCACCTATGGCGCGTAACCCCGCTTGTCACCGTTACTTGCCTTTCGGTGGATTATTACCACGACCGCGACCAGAAGGGTTACCGGTTTCGCTTGGTCCATTTTCCAGATGTGCAGACATCAGTTTTCTCCTAAACAATCCTCGGTCTTGGTAAAAAGCGCGGCCCGAGGCATACCGCGCTAAACAGGTTCAAAGTCAGGCACGGGTTGGTCATCAGTGGGGGGAATACAAGCTTTGTCCAGCTCTTTCAACCGTTTTTCCAACCGCTCTTTCAATGCCTGCATTTCCTTGACACGCACAGGAACACGATCAAACACGCCGGGTGCAACCTCTTCTTTCAGGCAAATTTCATATCGAAGTATCCAGCATTCGGCTACGGAAAAACGTAGAGGGCTCCGGTTCTCGCTTTCGATCACGACAGAGCTATCGTTATTGAAAACCATCCAAGGCCAGTCAGGGTGTTTTGCCAAGTGGGGAATCAGCGCAACTTCTAATTGAGATGCTAGCGAATCGAGAAATAAGCTACGACTCTCATACCGTTCCGCGCGGCCTTCCTTTATCCACTCCGGTATCTTGTCACCCCGGCCATTTACTACCATCAGTCGATTTTTTTTCGGAGATGTCATGTAATGCGTTCTCTCGGTGACAACCAAGCGCAGTCGATATACATCTCCAGGCGATGTTTTATTGGAAAAGTCGGTGACGAAATCGGCTGTGCGGTAGGCATAGTCGGCAATCTGGTCAAGTAGAAAGAACTCGTCACGCCAACCAGCCTCAATCCACTCTAGACCAGTAGCACTTGGCTTACAGCGCGTAAAGTCGATTCGCATTCCGCCATCCTGGATCTGGGGGCGGGTGATTTTGATACGAAACCAAGGTTTGTCGCGCCACATACATACCGTACTGCCCAGCTCCCACGAATTGAGGTATTCCTGTATCTCCTCGTCAATACGCTTGCCCACAGCAGAGGTCACTTCGGTGATGCGCCGATTTTTTGAAGAACTGACTGAAAGAAACCAAAAGCCGTATAGGTATGCTGGCGAAAGAAGTTCTGACTCTGACAATCCGGTCAGTTGGATCAATCTCTGAACTTCGTCTGGATTTCGCACAAGCTGCATGTTCTCAATGTTTCCAGCAACATCTTCTGTAAGGAACTTCAGCGCCTCATCCTTGCTGTAGC
>JAITWU010000227.1 GCA_031285115.1 Azonexus sp.
AGTTGATCCGCCAACCGCCACTCCGCCCGCCAGCCAGCCCAGGCAAAACCGAGCAACAAACAACCCAACAGTGCCAACCCACGAGTCGCTGGCCGAGCGCGAAAACACACCGGCAAACAGGCCAGCAGGCCAATGACCAGCGACGGCCAAAGCCAAAACAACTCACCTTGCATCTGCAACAGCAAGACACCGGCGGCAAAGGCGAAAATGGCGGAACGCATGGCGTCATCATGCCAGCGAAACGGGCTGGGCTGACGAATGCTGCTGCGATCCTGCTTGCAACGATATGGTTGTCAGGTATAGCCGTCCCATGAAACACCCGGACAAAGCAAGTCGACTTTGCCGGACCGATGCCCGAAGCTCATACGTCACAATCAGCAAGACTCGATCATCCCTCGCTCGCTTGCGGGAGAGGGCTTTGACGATGACCGTCAACGCAGGAATTCTCAAATGCCGCCAACCATGATCTGATTGATTTTTTCTAACCGTTATAATGACAAAATCATGTTCACCGTCGAAATGTTCGGCCTCCTGCTGGGTGGGCTGGCGCTTTTTTTGTTTGGTCTGGAGCTTCTGACCGGCGCTTTCAAAGCCATTGCCGGGGCGCGGCTGCAAACGTGGCTGGGGGTGTTGACGGCCAGCCGCTGGCGCGGGTTGCTGGCCGGGGCGGGGATTACGGCGGCGCTCAATTCTTCGACCATCACCACCGTTTTGCTGGTCGGCTTTGTTTCGGCGGGCTTGATGACGCTGGCGCAGGCGATTCCGATGATTTTGGGGGCCAATGTCGGCTCGACCGTGACGGCGCAACTGGTGGCTTTCAATCTGTCGGCGGCGGTGTTTTATTTTCTTGGCGGCGGCTTTTTGCTGCGCGCTTTCGCCAAGCGGGAAATGGCGCAGCAAATCGGCAATGTGCTGATGGGGCTGGGGCTGTTGTTTTTCGGCATCGAACTGATGGGGCAGGCGACCGGGCCGCTGCGCGACTATCAGCCCTTCATCGCGGCGATGCAGGATATGCGCAATCCGCTCCTGGGCATTTTGATCGGCGCAGTGTTTACCGCCATCGTGCAAAGCTCGGCGGCGACGCTGGCCGTCGTCATCGCTCTGGCGGGGCAGGGGCTGGTGCCGCTGGAGGCGGGTATCGCCATCGTCCTTGGGGCCAATGCCGGGACGTGCGGCACGACGCTGCTGGCGGCCATCGGCAAGCCGCCGGAAGCCTTGCAGGTGGCGCTGGTGCATTTGATGTTCAATCTTTTTGGCGTGCTCGTCTTCATCCTCATCATTCCGTGGTTTGCCGAGCTGGTTCGCTGGATTTCGCCCGTCGCGCCCGAATTGCAGGGCGTGGCGCGGCTGGCGGCGGAGACGCCGCGCCAGATCGCCAATGCCCATACCCTGTTCAATGTCAGCAGCGCCTTGCTGCTGATCGGCTTTACCGGCAGGCTGGAGCACTGGGCGCAGCGGCTGGCGCCCGGTAAACCGGCGGCCTGGAAGGCTTCTGGCGAGCCGCGTTTTCTCGATCGGGCGATGCTGGCGATGCCGCCGCTGGCGGTTGCCCGCATTCAGCTCGAACTGAGCGTGCTCGGCGAGCAGGTGGCGGAACTCACGCAGCAGAGCGCCGCCGTCGCCATCAGCGGCGAGGAGCAGGACATCGCCAAACTGCTCGAACAAGATCGTCAGGCCGACCAACTCGGCGCGGAAATTTTGAGCTACATCGGCAGTTTGACCGAAGCCCATCCCGCCGCCCCGGAGGGCCGCGAGATCGTCGCCCTGACGCTCCTTGCCGCCAGTCTCGATGCGACCCGCGAAGTTGCGGCCACCAGCCTGCTCGGCATCGCCCGGCGGCGGCTGGCCGAAGGCGTTGATCTGAGGGCGCTGCACGCGGCTGACGCGGTGGCGGCGCGGTTCTATGCGGCGGCGGGCGGCAGCCTGCGTCAGGCGGTTGCGCTCATCGCCGCGCCGGATGGCGCAGCCGCCAGCCGCATCGTCGCGGCCAAGGCCGATCTTGAAGCAGAAGCCGCCGCCGCGCGCGACAGCGTCATGGCCGGGCTGCCGCTCTCTCGGGCGAGCGAAGTGGCGAATTTCCGGCTGTCCAACGAAATGATCGAACAGTTCAACGAAATCGCCCGCCTCTCACGCGCCATCGCCAAGGCGACGCGGGAATTGCGGGCGGTGGGCGGCGGGGCGGCCCCGCCGCCTGTGCAAGCGCCGACTTACCAGGACGGCACTTCCGCCGCTGGCGGCGGCGGGGGCGGTGGCGGCAGCCAGTCGCCGCTGGCGCCGTAGACGGCGGCCCCGGCCAGCAGAAGCGCGACGATCAGCGCGATCAAGCCGCCGCCACGGGCATCCTGACCGTTGTTCACCTCTTTGTCGCCGGTCAGCATCGGCCTCACCAGATTGTCTTTTTTGACAATGGCGTAAAAGGCAATGGCCGCGACGTGCAGACCAATGAGGATGAACAACAGATTGGCGATGAGATGATGCAGGCCGGTCAAGCGGTTGCTCAGGCTTTTATCGACGAGATCGAAGAGCGGCCCCTTGAAAGCAATATCGTCATTGGCGAACAGCCCCAACGCCGCCTGAATGAGCAGCACGGCGAGCAGACCGAACACGGAAAACGCGCCGAGCGGGTTGTGCCCCGGCTCATGCCACTCGCCTTTGAGATAAGCGCGAATCTTGGCCGGAGTCGGGAAAAACTGCGCGAAGCGGGCGTAGGTCGAGCCAATCAGGCCCCAGACGAGGCGAAACGCCAGCAGACCGATGATCAAGAGGCCGATGCGCCCATGCCAGTCGATCAGGCCGCCGCCAAGCTGGCCGCTGATGATGGCGGCGATGACGGACAAAACCAGCAGCCAGTGAAAGAGGCGGGTGGGCAGATCCCAGAGACGGATGCGTTTGAGGCTCATATTATTAACCCGGCCCTTGAATATGCTGCGAGAAAGCCCCTCGCCCCTTGGGGGTGGGGTGAGGGGGTTGAGTCTCCGGCCCGCGCCACCCCCTCACCCCCGGCCCCTCTCCCGCAAGCGGGAGAGGGGTGAAGAAGATGGGGCGACGCCAACAGGCGTGTGTGAGCATGTAAAACGAAACCGCTTTAGTCCTTGGTTCTGAAATCGTCGTGGCAAGCCTTGCAGGTGCCGCCGAGTTTTTCAAACTGCGCCTTGGCGGCGGCGGCATCGCCCGTGGCGGCGACCTTGGCCATTTCGTTGGCCTCGCGGTTGAAATCGGTGGCGACCTTGCCGACTTTTTCCTTGTCCTTGAACAACTCCGGTTTGACGCGGGTTTCGACCCAGCCCTTGCCCTTGTCGGTGCCCGGCAGATAGAGCGCGCCCATGCCGGAATTGGCAATGCTTTGAATGACGTTGGCGGCCTTGATGACCTCGTCCTTGTTGTACTTGCCGTCGATATTGTCCTTGATGCGGTGCATGTTCCAGGCCATCGTGGCGTAGGCCGACTGGCGGAACTTGATAGCTTCTTCCGGCTTCATCTGGGCGGCGGCGCTGCCGGCGAGGGTAATGCCGATGAGGGCGAGCGCAAGTTTCTTCATCGTTCTTTCTCCAGGGGGTGTTTGAGGGAACCGTCGATTTTACCGGCTTATAAAATCATTTGTAACCGGCGTTGCATCCGGGGCAGGGCCAGAGCATCAAATTCCCTGTCATTTCAGAGAACTTGCCCGTAAATAAGCCAACCATGACTTCGCGCTCGCCTACCCCTCCACCATGCTTCGCATGGTCCCCCTCCCCATTGCTTCGCACCGGGGCGGAACTTGGAGCCACCGTGGTTTTCGATCCTCCCTATTGGCGCAGCCAATGGGGAGGGGGACCACGCGCAGCGTGGTGGAGGGGGCAATGGGGTGCAGATAACCAATTTACGGACAAGTTCTTAATCGCCGGTTCTGTAAATCATTGAGCGTTAAAGAATTTTGATGCTCTGACCCTAGCATCCGGGGCAAGGCAGTCGCACGAATGCCCCAGGGAAGGTGGCGGCGGCTTGAGCAGCCGGATTCGGACAACCCGCGAATATTTGCCAAAAATAACAATTTTTACAGGCGTGACTTTAGAAAGCTCACAAAACCTCACAATTTGGCGTCTTGGTAGTTTTTTACAATTTTTTGCTTATATATTTCAGCCCATGTCATTTTTTATGCACACGGGTTGATGCCTGTTGGGTATCGAACCGCCAACCAACCGGAGAGCGTCATGAACAAATCGTACAAAACCGTTTTCAACAAAACCCTGGGCGTGTGGCAGGCGGTGGCGGAAATCGCCAAATCGCAGGGGAAATCAAAAAACACTATCACCCCCCCCCATGCCATAGCGGATCGTAATGACAATGGGCTTTCTTCCCTCGCTGCGCTCTTAAAACACCTCTCTCTGGACGGGAGGGGAACTGCGGCGGGGTTTGTGCCGAGGATGGCGCTGGCGGCGTTGTTTGGCGCTTTAACCATCGCCAGTCCCGCCTGGGCGGCTGGCGGCGCGGGCGGTACTGAAGCGCAGGTGCTGGGGGGTGGCGCGGCAGGGGGAGCGGATACTTTTGCCGATGCGACGGCTGGCGTTGCCGGTGTGGCCGGGAACGCGGCGACTTCCCCCGTTCTGGTCGGGGCGCGGGGCGGCGGCGGCGGCGGCACGGGCGTTGGCGGCGGCGGCGCGGGGGGAAATGGCGGCGGCGGCGCGGCGGGCGGCGACGGCACATCAGACGCCAGTGCGGGCGGTGGTGGCGGCGGCGGCGGCGGCAGCACGTATCTGACGACGACGACGGCATTCACCGTCATCGCCGATACCAGTGGCAAAAACGGCGGCAAGGGCGGCAATGCCTATAAAGGGATCACCAACGGCAAGGCCAGCGGCGGCGGCGGCGGGGCGGGCGGTTACGGAATGATCCTGGTCAATGGCGTGGGGACTACCTTCACCGTCAATAATGGCGTCACGCTCGGTGGCGGCAGCGGCGGCGCGGGTGGCGATGCGGTGATCGCCGATGGCGGTTCTTTGGATCTGCGTGGCGTCGGCGGCAACGGCGGCACGGGCGGCGGCGGTCTGTATGCGGCCACTGGCGGCGGCAGTATCGTCAACAACGGCGTCATCCAGGGCGGCGACGGCGGCAACGGCGGCAACGTTGTCTTCGGCACGAACCATTCGATCATCGACTCCGCAGGCATGATAAGTGGTAGCGGCGGCAACGGCGGGGCGGGCATTCAGGCCAGCGGCAATGCAACGAGCGCCTTGAATATCGCCAACAATGGTTTGATCCAGGGCGGCGACGGCGGCGACAGCGGCACGCGCGAAGGTAGCGGTGCGTCCGATGGCATGGCGGGCACGGGCGGCTTTGGCATTGTCGGGAATTATTTAACCATCACCAACGCCGCCACTGGCACGATCGTGGGCGGCGCGGGCGGCCTGGGCGGCCTGGGCGGCCTGGAAGGCCTGGAAGGCGTTGGCGGTGTCGCCATTTCCGGCAGCGGCCTGAAGATCACCAACTACGGCGTGATCGAGGGCGGCGCCCCCGGCTCCAAGGATGCCGGACTGGCCCTTGACTTTCAGAGGTCAGACCCTGCCAGCGGCGGCGCCCCCAGCACACTGACCCTCATGAAGGACAGCAGCATCAGCGGCAACATCGGCGTGCACGGAAGTGTGTTGATCGACCTGACCGACAGCGGTGTTTCCAACACCGAGCTTGGCAGCGGCGACATCGTGCTCCACCAACAAACAACCAGCATCATGGGGACGGTCACGTTTGACATCGGCAACAACGACATCAATCTGGGCAACAAGATTACCGGCACGGGCAATATCATCATCAACACCTCGGGGGCGGGGGTGCTGACCCTGAGCGGCAACAGCACTTTCAACAATTTCCCCACAGAGGTCACTGGCTTCGACGTCTGGGGCGGTGTGACGATCCAGAAGGGCGATGTAAAACTTGGCTCAGACAATGCCCTGGGGGGGACGGCATCGCGCTTGATCGTCAACGGCGGCACGCTTGATCTCAATAACCACAACGTCACCATCAACTCGCTTTCCGGCGCGGGCGGCGTCATCTTCACGTCAAACGCCGGTGGCAACACCCTGAACCTCGGCCCGGTCACAGCGCCTACCGTGAACACGACGTATGGCGGAAAATTCGGGACAGACCCGGCGGGCGGGCTGGTCAGCCTGGCCATCAACACCGATGGCGGCCCCAACTACGACGGCCTCCTCACGCTCACCGGCAGCGGCAGTCAACTGGACAAGATCAGTATTACCGAGGCGGGGGGCTTGACCCTCGGTATGAATGGCAAGTTGATTGCCGATACCGTCACCCTCGATGCAGGCAGCGATCCTTACAACTACGACACCGCGCAGGGGATATCCAGCGTCATACTCACCATCAATGCCAAGGCGCAACTCGACACGCAGATTTTTGACATGAGCGGCAAGGGGCAACTCAACGTCGGCATCGTTGCCAATCAACCCAGCATCATCGCCGAAACCGCCACGCTTGGCGGTATGCTCGGCATCAAGACTCTCCCCACCAGCATCACGCCCGCCACGGCGAGCGTGCTCCCCTCCATCCACGATACCTACACCCTGATCACGTCCAATAACGTCATCACCGGCGATTTCGATATCATCACCTACACCGGCACTGGCAGCGGCGGCCTGCCCGACTATTTGGTGCACGCATTCAGCGGGGCGCTTGACGGGAGCGAGAAAAACTACGAGCTGACCGTCGGCTACGGCCTCAAATGGTTCGCCGGGGCGGAGTTCGGCAGCGGGACGTTTACGATCAGTGACACGAGCGCCGTGGACAACTTCGAGGTCGATGTGGTGCTCAATGACCAAACAGAAGGCGGCAACGTCGATTTTTCAGGTAACGCCAACAAATGGAACGGCAACAGCCTGACCAAGGCGGGGTCGTGGCCGGGGACATTGACGCTCTCCAGGGTCAATACCTACACCGGGGCGACCACCATCAACGGCGGCGTACTGGCCTTGAAAGGCAGCGGCTCGATTGCCAGTTCGTCGCTGCTCAAGATTGTCGGCGGCACAGACTTCGATATATCCGCCGCCGACGGTGATGCTTCGATCAAGCGGCTGACCGGCGACGGCGGCGTGGTGCTCGGTAACAACACCCTGATCATTACCGGCGCCACCGCTGGCGATACTTTCAACGGCGTGATCTACAACGGCTCGGGCGGCCTGAAAATCAGCGGCGGCGATCAAACCCTCGGCGGCGCCCTCAAACATACCTATACGGGGGATACGACCATCGACAGCGGCGCGAGCCTGACGCTTGCCAACACCACTTCGCTGGCGAGCGGCAAGATCGTCGACAACGGCGCCCTGATCTTCAGCCAGACGGGAAGCGCATCGAGCTTTGGCGGTCAGATCACCGGCAGCGGCGCGCTCACCCAGAACGGCGTGGCGACCAATGTTCTGACCCTTTCCGGCGCTAACAGCTCAGTCGGCAGCGTGACGGTCACGGGCGGCACGCTGAAACTGGCGCAGACCGGCACATTCACCGCCGGGGCTTTCGCCAACAACGCCACGACGGCGATTGACGGCAATGCGCGACTGGTGGTGCATAACGATTCCAATGACGCCGTCTTTACCAACGCCTCCGGCAAATCCCTGAATGTCACCGTCAATACCACCGCCAACGGCAATGCCGAAGGCGGCGCAGCCATCATCACGGCTGATAAAGCCTCGCTCGATGGCGCCTTGACGCTGACGGGCCTCACCCTTCCGGGCAACATGAACAAGGCGAGCGACCTGGAGGGGGCTGGGACTACCACCCTCATCCACGCCACGAATGGCATCAGCGGCGACTTTACGACGGTTAGCGCCGACACTGTCAGTTTGCCGGATTACCTCTCGCCAAATGGCTTCAAGAGCGCCGACGGCAACGACTACAAGGTCAGCTACGGCCTCAAATGGTTCGCCGGGGAGAGGATCGGCAGCGGGACGTTTACGGTCAAGACGACGGATAGCGTGCCCAACTTTGAGGTCGACGTCGTGCTGGCCGACCAGCCGGGTGATTTTTCGACCAACGTCAACACGCCCAAGTGGGACGGCAAGAGCCTGACCAAGGCGGGCAATGGCGTCTTGACGCTCTCCAAAATCAACACCTACACGGGGGCGACCACCATCAGCGGCGGCACGCTGGCCTTGTCGGGCAGCGGTTCGATTGCCGATTCTTCGGGCGTGGCGGTTGCCAGCGGCGCGACGTTTGACATCAGCGGCGCGACCGGCGGGGCCAGCATCAAAAATCTCAGCGGCGGCGGCAGCGTGGCGCTTGGCGGTAAAACCCTGACCCTCGCGCCCGCTTCCGGCGGGAGTTTTTCCGGCGTCATCAGCGGTACGGGCGGCGGTTTGACTCTCGATAGCGACACTTTCACCCTCACCGGCGCTAATGCCTACACCGGGCTGACCACCGTCAACAACGGCGCAATCCTCACCTTTGGCGGCAGCACCTCGGCGCTGACCGGCAATATCGTCAATAACGGCGCGCTGGTCTACAAGCAATCTGTCGATTCCAGCATCAGCGGCGTGTTCTCCGGTACGGGCGCATTTGACCAACAGGGGACAAAAATCCTCACCCTCTCTGGCAACGGCAGTTCCATTGGCAATGTCTCGGTCAGCAGCGGCACCCTGGAATTTGCCCAAACCGGCAATTTCACCGCCACCAGCTTTACCAACAATGCGACGACGACGCTTGACGACAAAGCCCAACTCGTCGTCCACAACACCACGAATAACGCCGCCTTTACCAGCAACGGCAGCAGCAGCGTGCTGAACATTACGCTCGGCAGCAATGTCGCCAATGGCAAGGCGCTGATTACGGCGGATACGGCGACCATCGGCGGCCAGCTCAACATCGCTGGCATCGGCGACGAAATCCTGGACTCGCTGCCGACTTCGACCAACGACCTGCCGCTGAAACTCGCTACCGTTCTGCAAACCACCGGCAGCACTGCCAATGGCGTCAGCGGCGATTTTGCCGCCGTCACTATCGGCAACTCGGCCAACCCGGCCGACTACCTCGCGATCAGCGGCGGCAAATCGGCTGATGGCAACGCCTGGCAGTTGAGCTACAGCCTCGCCTGGACGGCCAATGACGATAACGCCCACGGCGCTTTCACGCTGGGCGAAGGCGAGAGTTTCAATGTCGGCGTCGAACTCAAAGACCAAACCCCGACCAGCGGCAACGTCGCTGGCTGGAACGGCGCGGATTTGACCAAAAACGGCGACGGCACGCTGATTTTGTCGAAGGACAACAGCTACACCGGCGTGACCACCATCAACGGCGGCACCCTGCAAATCGGCAATGGCGGCACGACGGGTTCCCTTGGTACGGGCAATGTGGTCAACAAGGGCACGTTGGCCTTCAACCGCTCCGACGCCATTACCATCAACAACGTGATTTCCGGCGCGGGCAAGCTCGAACAAAACGGCAGCGGCACGACGACGCTCGCCAATAACAACACCTACACCGGCGACACCACCATCAACGCTGGCAAACTGGTGTTGACCGGCAGCCTGGCCGGTAACGTCATCAACAAAGCCACTTTTGACAACGCCGGAACCGTTAGCGGCAACATCACCAACAACGCCAACGCCATCTTCAACCAGACCGGCGGCAGTGTTGCTGGCAACCTCGCCAACAGCGGCACGGTCAACGCCAGCGGCGGCAGCTTTACGGGCGCGATTGCCAACAGCGGTATCTTCAACCTGACCGGCAATGTCGACTGGTCAAGCGGCAGTTTCACTAACAGCGGCACGGTGAACATGCTGGGCGACGCCAAAGGCAGCTTCACCAACAACGGCACCCTGGCCGTCGCCGCCGGAGATAACGTGACCCTCAACGGCGCCTACACGCAAAACGCCAGCGGCATTCTGCAAATCGGCCTCACCGACACCGCCACCTACGGCAAGCTCCAGGTCACGGGGACAGCCGATGTTTCGCAGGGCGTCATTCTGATCAAAGTCACCGACGACACCCTCCTCAAAAATGGCGACAGCTACCTCGGCCTCCTCAGCGCCACGGGCGGCATCACCGTTGGCAGCAACTTCCTGACTCAAACCAATGTCTGCGCCAACACCAAGACCAACGTCTGCGACACCAGCGCCCTGTGGGACTTCGTCGCGACGCTGGACAACAATACCCGGCTCGATCTCACCGCCCAACAAGCCACCACCATCAGCGAAACCATCCAGACCACGCAAATCGGCACCCCTGCTCTGGGCGCTGCCGAAACCCTCGACCAACTGCAAACGGATAACAATGGCAGCGCCGACATGAAAGATGTCCTCAAAGCCTTTGGTCAACTCACCACCCAATCACAAGTCGCCGCCGCCGCCGCCCAACTCACCCCCGGCGTCAACGGCGGCATGGCGCAAGCCACCGCCGGGGCGATCCAAAGTATCGGCAACGTCATTCAGGCGCGGCAGGAATCGGCTCAGGGGCTGTCAGCCGGTGATGAGACGAAAGCCGGTTATCTCTGGATCAAGCCTTTCAGTTCCTGGGCCGATCAGGGGAAGCGCAACGGGGCCGATGGCTTTGACGGCAATACCTGGGGCGCGGTGCTCGGGGCCGACAGCCTGATCGACAGCCGCAGCCGTCTGGGCTTCGCCGTGGCTTATGCGCGGACGGACATCGACGGCAAATCGAATATTGCCGGTCACCATGCCGAGGTCGATACTTATCAGGCGATTGCTTACGGTAGCCACAGTCTCGATGACAGAACCGATGTCAATGTTCAGGTCGATGGCGGCATCAACGATAACAGCGGGCGGCGGCAGATTCGCTTTGCTGGCGTCAATCGCATCGCCAAAGCTGATTACACCGGCTGGAATGCCCACCTCGGTCTGGGTATCCGGCGGATGATGAATCTCGACGCAAAAACCACGATCACGCCCTTTGTCCGCGCCGATTACACCTGGGTCGATAACCACGGTTATACCGAGAAGGGGGCGAATGCGCTCAATCTCAAGGTGAACAGCAAGTCGCTCGATGAATTGGTGTTGTCGGTGGGCGGCAAACTTAACTACGCCGTGAGCAAGGCGACCAGTCTGTCGGCCAATCTGGGGGTGGGTTATGACCTGATTGGCAAGGATACGTTGATTACTTCGACTTTCGTCGGCGGTGGCAGCGCTTTTCAGACGGAGGGCGTCGGCCAACAGCGCCTGCGGACGAGAGGCGGGCTGGGGCTGACGACGGTGTATGACAACGGGCTGGAAACCTCGGTCAATTACGACATCGAGGCGCGTAGCCAATTCACCAATCAGAGTTTGTCGGTGAAGGTGCGGATGCCGTTTTAGAGGGGGGGTGAAGTGGTTATCGTTGTCTTGAAGCGGTTGCGTTTTACATGCTCACACCCGCATCTTGGCGCAGCGACATCCGGTACAACCCGCCCCCCCTTTACGTTTTAACCCGGGGACATTGTT
>JAITWU010000277.1 GCA_031285115.1 Azonexus sp.
CCCCCCGGCCGGGCGGGGGCCGCCCCCCCCCGCGGCAGAAGTTAAGTGATTTACCCCTCCACCATGCGGCGCATGGTCCCCCTCCCCGTTGCGGCGCAACAGGGAGGATCAAACCCCCGCCTCGATCAGCGCACATACGGTAACCCGCTAGTGGAAGCGAGAGAAAGTCGTGGAGTCTGATTTATTTGTGTACCCGCTATACAACGCAGACGCTTTTCTGGATTCTCGCCTGCGCGGGAATGGCGGGGATCGAGGCCATCTGCGCATTCCTCCGGCGTCATTCCCGCGCAGGCGGGCGAGGGACGAAGAGGACGGGGCCGCTATAATCGCCGGAGATAAACCAACAACGAGGGAAAACATGACCGCCAAAAAAGGGGAACGCCGTCTGGAAATTTTGCAGACGCTGGCAACCATGCTGGAAACGCCGCGCGGCGAGAAAATCACCACGGCGGCGCTCGCCGCCCGCCTCGACTGCTCGGAAGCCGCGCTTTACCGCCACTTTGCGAGCAAGGCCCAGATGTACGACGGCCTCATCGAATTTATCGAACAAAGCCTGTTCGGCATCATCAACCAGATCACCAGCGAAGAGGGCGCGGGATTGAAACAGGTCGAGCTGATCCTCAGTCTCCTGCTCCGCTTCGCCCAGAAAAACCGGGGCATGACCCGGGTGCTCATTGGCGACGCGCTGGCGGGCGAAAACGAGCGCCTGCAAACCCGCATCAATGCGCTGCTCGACAAAATCGAAGCAGCGCTCAAGCAGTCCCTGCGCATTGCCGCCACGCAAGGAGCGGTCAAGCCGGAGGCCGATTTCGCCGCGCTGGCCAACCTCTTGCGCTGCTACGCCGTTGGCCGCTGGGAACAGTACGCCCGCTCCGCCTTCACCCGCGAACCGCTGGCCCAGTGGGCGCAACAGTGGCCGATGCTGTATTTCGCCTGCCTGTCGCAGGCGGGGGAGTGAGCGTTTGCTCACCGCGCGTATTCAGCCTTTCAGATACGCCGCCGCATCGAGCGCGAAGTAGGTCAGGATGCCGTCCGCCCCCGCCCGTTTGAAGGCGAGCAGGCTTTCCATCACGACGGCTTCCTCATTGAGCCAGCCGTTTTGCGCGGCGGCTTTGAGCATGGCGTATTCGCCGCTGACTTGATAGGCGTAGGTCGGTACTTTGAAGGTTTCTTTGACGCGGCGGACGATGTCGAGGTAGGGCATTCCGGGCTTGACCATGACCATGTCGGCACCTTCGTCGAGGTCGAGCGCGACTTCGCGCAGGGCCTCGTCGCTGTTGGCCGGGTCCATCTGGTAGGTGTATTTGTTGCCTTTGCCGAGATTGCCAGCGGAACCCAGGGCGTCGCGGAAGGGGCCGTAGAAGCTGGAGGCGTATTTGGCCGAGTAGGCGAGGATACGCGTGTAGATCAGGCCGCGCTCTTCCAGCGCCTGACGAATGCGGCCAATGCGGCCATCCATCATGTCCGACGGGGCGACGACATCAACACCGGCGGCAGCGTGGCACAGCGCCTGACGGGTTAGCACAGCAAGCGTCTCGTCATTCAAAACGTAGCCGCTCGCGTCGATCAGGCCATCCTGGCCGTGGCTGGTGTAGGGGTCGAGGGCGACATCGGTAATGACGCCAAGGTCGGGAAATTCGCGTTTCAAGGCGCGCACGGTTTGCGGGACGAGGCCGTCGTCGTTGTAAGCCTCTTCCGCGCCAAGTGATTTACGCGCCGGTTCGATCACCGGAAACAGCGCCAGCGCCGGAATGCCAAGCGCGACGGCGCGTTCCGCCGTGCGCAGCAGAACATCGACCGATTGCCGCTCGACGCCGGGCATGGAGGCGACTTTTTCGCTGCGCTTTTCGCCTTCGAGGACGAATGCCGGGTAGATGAAATCGTCGGCGGTGAGCGTCGATTCGCGCATCAAGCGCCGCGAAAAATCGTCCCGCCGCATCCGGCGCATCCGCGTGCCGGGGAAATGACCTTTACCGCTCATGCTGCATACCTCGTTCAATTGATGTCAAAAAAAATTTCAAATTGCATGGAACTTCCCGTCATTTATGCCATCTGAACAAACCGGACGGCTTGCGCCGTCTCCCGCTTCATCTCCCTGAGCGGGTGTCTTGACCATGTCAAGGCATTTTGGCCCCCGGACCCCCCTTATCCGGGGGCCTCTTGTTTTTTGGCTCGGTCAACGGAATATCGAGCCAGCGGGCGAACACCGTTTCAGCTTCTTCGATGCCGGTTTTTTTCAGACTGGAAAACAACTGCGCCGAATACAGTTCGGCATCGCCCCACAGCGCGAGTTCGGCCTTGACCGAGCGTAGCGTTTTGGTTTGCTCCTGCCGACTCAGTTTGTCGGCCTTGGAGAGCAGAATGTGAATCGGCCGCCCGGTTGGCCGGAACCAGTCGATCAGCCGCAGATCGAGATCGGTCATCGGACGGCGCACGTCCATGATGACGGCCAAACCCGCCAGTTGCTCGCGCTCGCCGAGATAAGGGCCGATCAGCCCCTCCCATTGCGAGCGAATCGCCTCCGGCGCTTTGGCGTAGCCGTAGCCGGGCAGATCGACGAAATACTTGCCCTCGGCCAGCGTAAAGTAATTGAGATGCTGGGTGCGCCCCGGCGTTTTGCTGACATAAGCCAGACGCACCCGCCCGGCCAGGGCGTTGATGGCCGACGACTTGCCAGCGTTGGAACGACCGGCAAAGGCGACTTCGCGGTGCGAATCGTCCGGTAAATCGCGGAGATTGGCGACCGTGGTCAAAAAAACCGCGTGCTGGAACAGAGGCATAAAAAAACCGGGAAGCCGCCACGGCGGGCGAAGTGTTATAGAATAACAGGTTTGAAACATCCCGTTCCGGCCAAAGCGCCCACCCATGCGACAAGGAGCTTGTAAATGATTCGTTCTGCGGCAATGGCAATTCTTCTTGCCACCACTGTCATCGCTCAGGCAGCCGAAGGTGAAAAATTCAAGGCTGATCCCGCCCAGGGCAAAGCCCTTGCCGAAGCAATCTGTGTCGCCTGTCACGGCGCTGACGGCAACAGCGAGGTTCCCGACAGCCCGACCATCAACCCGAAACTGGCCGGACAGGTCGAGGAATATCTCTACAAGCAGCTCAGTAATTTTGTGCCGGTTGGCGACAAACCTGCGCTGCGCGACAACCCGATCATGTTCGGCATGGCCGCCACGCTCGACGAAGAAGGCAAGCGCAACGTCGCCGCCTGGTTCGCCAGCCAGAAGCTGAACCCGGCTGTCGTTCAGGATCAATCCCGACTTCCCCTCGGCCAGCGCCTGTGGCGGCAGGGCGACCACAAAAAAGGCATTCCGGCCTGCGCCGGTTGCCACGGCCCGGCAGGCGCCGGGATGCCGGCCCAGTATCCCCGTCTGGCCGGTCAATTTCCCGAATACACAGCCATCCAGCTCAAGGCTTTCCGTCTTGAAGAGCGCGGCAATGATCCGGAAAAGATGATGCGCATGATCGCCGCCAAGCTCTCCGACGCCGAAATTCAAGCCGTTTCTGAATACGCCGCCAGTCTGCGTTGAGCGGCAACGACCGCCGGAAAAAGGCAGCTACGGCTGCCTTTTGTTTTTGGCCCTGCGTTTTTGTCCTTGGCAGCCTCATGCCACGGCGATAGACTAGCCGGACGATAATGACTCAAAAGGAGGGGCCGATGACAACGCTGAAACAAATACTGGCTGGCAGGACTCGCCCGCTGGCCTTCGTCGCTCCGGGCGACACCATTTTTCATGCCCTGACGGTAATGGCCGAACATGACATCGGCGCTGTCCTGGTGCTCGATGACAAAAAATTGGTCGGCATCTTTTCCGAACGCGACTACGCGCGGCGAATGGTGCTGCATGGCAAGACTTCAAGAGATACCGCCGTGCGCGAAGTGATGACCGAGCGCGTCGCCTATGTCACGCCAGCGACCACGCTTGATGAAAGCATGGCCCTGATGACGGAAAAACGATTCCGCCACCTGCCGGTGCTCGATGAGGACGGCTCGGTGCTCGGCATCGTCTCGATCGGCGACATGATCAAGGAAACCATCCGTTCGCAACGCTTCCTGATCGAGGAACTGGAACGCTACATCGCTGGCTGACGCCGCCTCCCGCTACCCATGCCCGCAATCGACCCGCGCACTCATTTCCGCATCCTTGACGACATCGCTCACGATCTGTCGGGCGATGTCAATTTTCCGACCTGTATGGAAGCGGCGATTCTCGTCCGCAATACCTTGAAAGACCCGCAGGCCAGCCTGGATCGCCTGGTTCAGATCATCGGCATCGAACCATTGATTTCGAGCAAATTGCTGCGCTTGGCCAATTCGGTGGCTTACAACCCGTCGGGCCAGGAAATCAGTGATTTGACCACGGCCATCATCCGCCTTGGCTTTGAGGCAGTGCGGACGACTTCGCTGGCGGTGGCGATGGATCAGATGCTGAAGTCGCGCAATCTGGCGACCTACCACGACATCGGGCTGCAAGCCTGGGAGCATTCGTTACAGGTAGCGGCCATCGCCCGCGTGCTGGCTCGCCGCATTGGCCGGATCAAGCCGGAGGAAGCGATGCTGGCCGGTCTGGTGCAGGATATTGGCGTCTTCTACCTGCTCTTTCGCGCTGCCGAATACCCGGATTATCACGACAACCGCGCCGCCACGCTGGATCTGGTTCAAGGCTGGTATGCGAGCATCGGCGAAAGTCTGCTGCATATCCTCGGTCTGCCGGAGCACCTGATCGAAGCGATCCACGAACATGGCAAGCCGCAGAATATCGAAGCCCCGTCGAGTCTGCGCGACATCCTCCATTTCGCCAATCTGCTCGCCGCCGATGTCGCTCCCGGCCTCGCGCCGCT
>JAITWU010000290.1 GCA_031285115.1 Azonexus sp.
GCTCCCTATAGTCCTGACTCAACCCTATCGAGAAGCTCTGGGCCAATCTCACACGCCGCTGGCGCAAGCTGGGCGGGTCGTTGGAGGATCTGATTCGAGAGTCTAATTATTTGTTGGAATGCCTATAGTCGAACGCTGTTTTCCTCGCCACGACCAGCGCCTTTACCCATAGGTAACCTCTGGCGGGTCACAGATGCAATTTTTTATCAATAGGTTGCATGGGGGCATCATATTATGCGGCGGTAATGGTAATCTCGCCGCCTATCGCGTTCGAGGAAACATCCATGGATACCCGCGTTGGATATACATCTACGGTCGACATCGGCCATTACATCGGCGGCAGGCACGTAGCGGCCACTGACGGTCGCAAGCAGGCCGTATATAACCCGGCTACCGGTATTGTTGCCCGTCAGGTGCAACTGGGGGCCGCTGCTGATGTCGAGCGGGCCGTCGCTGCCGCCCGCGCGGCCTTTCCCGCCTGGGCTGACACGCCGCCCGTTCGCCGCGCGCGGCTGATGCTGCGTTTTCTCGAACTCATGAATGATCATCGCAGCGAAATCGCGGCGATGATCAGCGCCGAGCACGGCAAGGTGTTCAGCGACGCGCAGGGCGAGGTGAGGCGCGGGCTGGACATCATCGAATTCGCCTGCGGCATTCCGCAACTCTTGAAGGGCGATTACACCGATCAGGTCTCCACCGGCACCGATAACTGGACACTGCGCCAGCCGCTCGGCGTGGTGGCTGGCATCACGCCGTTCAATTTTCCCTGCATGGCGCCCTGCTGGATGTTTCCGGTGGCGCTGGTTTGCGGCAATACCTTCGTCCTGAAGCCATCGGAACGCGATCCCTCGGCGGCTGTTCGCATGGCTGAATTGATGAGCGAAGCCGGTTTTCCGCCGGGTGTGTTCAATGTCGTGCAGGGTGACAAGGCGGTAGCCAATGCGCTGTTGCAGCATCAGGATGTCGCCGCGCTGAGCTTCGTGGGTTCGACAGCGGTTGCGCGTCATATCAACGAGACCGGCGCGCGCCTGGGCAAGCGTGTGCAGGCCCTGGGCGGCGCCAAGAACCATCTCGTGGTCATGCCCGACGCCGATATCGAACAAGCCGTCGATGCGCTGGTCGGTACGGCTTACGATGCGGCAGGCGAGCGCTCCATGGCGACCAGCGTCGGCGTGCTGGTGGGCGACATTGCGGAGCCATTGATCCAAAGGCTCGCCGAACGCGCGAAAAAACTCGTCGTGCGTGAACCGATGAACAGCGATGCCGAAATGGGGCCTATCGTGACGCGGGCCGCGCTCGAACGCATCGAAGGCTATATCGCGCGCGGGGTGAGCGAAGGCGCGACACTCGTCGTTGATGGCCGTGGTTTCAAGGTGCCGGGTCACGAGCAAGGTTTTTTCACCGGCGCTACTTTGTTCGATCACGTGACGCCAGCGATGAGCATCTATCGTGACGAAATTTTTGGTCCCGTGCTTTCCTGTGTGCGCGTGCCCGATTTCGCCGCCGCGCTGAAGCTCGTCAATGAACATGAATACGGCAATGGCGTTTCCTGCTATACGGGCGACGGCAACATCGCGCGCGAATTCGCGCGCCGCGTGCAGGCGGGCATGGTCGGCATCAATGTGCCCATCCCCGTACCGATGGCCTGGCATGGTTTTGGCGGCTGGAATCATTCGTTGTTCGGCGATATGAACGCCTATGGCGAAGAAGGCGTGCGTTTCTACACCAAACAAAAGAGCGTGATGCAACGCTGGCCGACGAGCATTGCCAAGGGTGCGGAGTTCGCGATGCCGACGGCGAAAGTGGCCGCTGGTGAACCCCGCCAGCAGGAACCGTCGCCGGACGCGAGCATTTTTGAAGACTTCCTCAAACGCGAAGATTGGCGCTCGCAACATTTCGGCGACGTGTGGCGGACCTTGATCCCGGAAGTTTTTCGCGACGTGCCGACCTATTACGACAAGGGTAACGCCGTCGCCTCGCTCGGCAGTTGCGCCTGGTGGAGCACACGCTTCGCGCGCGCCATCCACAAGCGGCTGCCGCCAGACGCCAAAATCCTCGATGTCTGTTCGGGTATACACGAAATTCCGCTCAAGCTGCTGTCGCTCGATCCGACGCTCGAAATCCACACCGTCGACGGCAGCCCGCACATGACGCAGGAAGGGCAGCGGCGCGCCGCTGAACGCCATCTCACCATTCACGCCCAGGTCTGCGACGCGCACACGCTACCGTTTCCTGACAATTCGTTCGACGCGGTAACCCTGCAATTCGCCTCGCGGCATCTCGAAATCATCCGCGCTTTCAAGGAAATCCACCGCGTTCTCAAACCCGGCGGCATTTTCTGTCATGACGACATGTTGCGCCCGTCCTCGCGCATCGTCGAAGTTCCGTATCTCGCCTATCTGCGCCTCATGGTCTGGTTTACCGCCAAGCTGTTCAGCAGCACGCCCGAAAGCATGAAGTGCGTGGACTACTTCGCCGATGTCATCCATCATTTTTATACGCCGCAGGAAATGACCGACCTGTTGCGCGGCGTCGGCTTTGCCGATATTGAAAGCAGCAGTTTTTTAACGGGCGTGATGTCGTATCACATTTCGCGCAAGCCGCGAGACTAGAGATTGACGATGGGGCGCAGGCGGCGCTCCTCTCCAGTCATGACCTGGCCCAGCCAGGCCGCCCGGCTCAACCGGTAGAGCTTGTGCGGGCAGAGGCGGTGGCCTGTGGGCAAAGCCGGGTGCGCGAAAATACCGTCCGCCGTCATGCCAAGACGCTGCATGAGGCGCTCCGAGCGCCGGTTGGCGGCGGCGGTGAAAGCGACGATTTCCGGCAGAGCGAGCCGCTCAAACCCAACCTGAAGCGCCCCGCGCGCCGCCTCGTGGGCGTAGCCCTTGCCCCAGTACGCCCGCGCCAGCCGCCAGCCGATTTCGACGCAAGGAGAAAACGGTAGCTCGACACGCGGCACGCCGAGACCGACAAAGCCGACAAAAGCGCCGCTCGCCC
>JAITWU010000297.1 GCA_031285115.1 Azonexus sp.
CCTCTCCCTTGATGGGAGAGGGGCCGGGGGAGAGGGTGAAGCGATGGAAAGGGCGCTTCCGGTCATTCTCCCCCTCTCCCCAACCCCTCTCCCGCGAGGGGAGAGGGGCTTCTACGCCAATACACACGAACACCGAAAGCTCCCTCCCATGACCCGCCTCACCCACCGCTCCGCCGCCCCCCGCGCCGTCTGGCAGCTTGAGCAGCAGGGCCTGCATCCGTTGCTCGCCCGCCTTTACGCCGCCCGTGGCGTGACTGACAAGGCCCAGCTCGATTACGACCTCAAATCCCTCCTGCCGCCTGCCAGCCTGACCCACGCCAGCGAGGCCGCCCAGCTTCTCGCCGACGCCATCGAAGCCGAGGCCAAGCTCCTCATCATCGGCGATTATGATTGCGACGGGGCGACAGCGACGGCGGTCGGCATCCGCGCCTTGCGGGCGCTTGGGGCTGAAGTCGATTTTCTCCTCCCCGACCGCTTCAAGCTCGGCTACGGCCTGTCGCCGGAAATTGTCGATCTTGCCGCCGAACAGACGCCCGACCTCATCATCACCGTCGACAACGGCATCGCCAGCCATGAGGGCGTCGAGCGCGCCCGCCAGCACGGCATCGCCACGCTCATTACCGACCACCACCTGCCCGCGCCGACGCTGCCGCAGGCCGACTGCATCGTCAACCCCAACCAGCCGGGCTGCGCCTTTCTTTCCAAAAGCATGGCCGGGGTCGGCGTCATGTTTTACGTCATGCTGGCGCTGCGGGCCGAATTGCGCGGGCGCGGCTTTTTTGCTGATCGCGCCGAACCCAATCTCGCCAATCTCCTCGATCTCGTCGCCCTTGGCACCGTTGCCGATGTCGTCAAGCTCGACCACAACAACCGCATTCTCGTGAGCCAGGGCTTGAAGCGGATGCGCCAGGGCCAGATGCAGCCGGGGTTGCTCGCCCTGTTTCAGGCCGCCGGGCGCGACCCGGCCAAGGCGACGACAATGGATCTCGGGTTTATCCTCGGCCCCCGGCTCAACGCCGCCGGACGGCTTGCCGACATGCGCCTGGGCGTTGACTGCCTGATTACCGACGATCCGGCGCGGGCGCTCGAAATCGCCCGCCAGCTCGACACTCTCAACCGCGAGCGGCGCGAAATCGAGACGGAGATGCAGGAAACGGCGCAACTCCTCCTCGAATCGCTGGGTGCCGATGAAAACGCCGGCGACGACGCCCCCGCCATCGCCCTCTTTGACGACAGTTGGCACGAGGGCGTGGTTGGCATTCTCGCCTCGCGCCTCAAGGACAAACTGCACCGCCCGGTGTTCGCCTTCGCCAGAGGCGAAAACGGCCATCTCAAGGGATCGGGCCGCTCGATTCCCGGCCTGCACCTGCGCGACGCTCTCGATCTCGTCGCCAAACGCGCCCCCGGCCTGCTGCTGCGCTTTGGCGGTCACGCGATGGCCGCCGGGGCGACATTGAAAGCCGAGGATTTCGCCCGCTTCCGCGAAGTTTTTGCCGCCGTCGCCAGCGAACTGCTCGACCCCGCCGCGCTGACCCGCACGCTGGAGACCGACGGCAATCTGGAGAGCGCCTATTACTCGCTCGACGCCGCCCGCCTGCTGGAACAGGAAATCTGGGGTCAGGGCTTTCCGCCGCCCTTGTTCATGGATGAATTTGTCATCGAAGAACAGCGCGTGCTCAAGGAAAAACACCTTAAACTGCGGCTCAGGAAGGGCGCAGCCCGGATCGAGGCGATCCAGTTCAACTTCGACCGCCAGCCCGGCCCCACCGCCCGTCTTGCTTTTCGCCTCGCCATCAATGAATACAAGGGTGTCGAGACGCCGCAACTCCTGGTCGAACATCTTGAATGAGGAATACCCGATGAAATCCACAAGCGCCATTCTTTGCAGCGTGCTGGCGCTGGCGGCAGCCAGCGCCCAGGCCGATCAACTACCCGACCCGAAAGCCGGTCTGTGGGAAGTGAAGATCAAGCTGACCGCCACCGGCGCCGCCGACCTGCCGGAAGCGACGACGCGCTACTGCGTCGACGATACCTACGGCAAGGAGAGAAACTGCTCACAAAGCGAAGTCAAAAAAACCGCCGCCGGTTACATCGAGGACGCCGTCTGCCAGGAAGACGACGGCGCCACCACCACCATCCACGAAGAAACGACCGGCGATTTGAATGTCGCCTACAGCAGAAAGCAGCAAGCCCACGTCCAGGGCGGCCGCAGCGGCGGCGAAACCGGCTGGGATTGGACCAGCCTCGAAGAACACAAATGGCTGGCCGCCGTCTGCCCGCCGGAAGATAAAGCAGCGGCGGGCGACCAGCCCTGATTTTTCAGCCGGGGCGGCAATGGATCTGTTTCGACCAGTCTGTCGATCATGATGGGAGATCGGACGACAACTGTGACTTCAAGGCGGAAATAGTTCAATGGCCTCACGGACTTCCGTCAATGCCGCTTTCAGTGGCTCCATCGGTACTGAACTCAAGCCCAGCCTCAAGGCGTGCGGCGCGTGGCGGGTCGTCGCATAGGCTTCCGCCTTGGACACCGCGATGTCGCGGGCAGCCAATGCAGCGGTAATCCGATCCATGCGCAGATCTTCCGGGAGACGCAGCCACAGAAATAGTGAGGCTGGGTGGGCCGTGATATTCATATTTGCCAGAACGGATCGGGCAATCGCCTGTCTGCGCCGCGCCTCCACGCGCAACCGATTTTCCTGATGCGCCACGGCGCCATTGGCGATCCAGCGCGCGGCCATCGTTGTCACCAAGCCCGGCAGACTCCAGTAGCTGGCGCGGATCACCGCCTTGATACGGCTGATGCTGGTTTTGGGCACGGAGATGAAGCCGAAACGCAAGCCGCTGGCCAAACTCTTGGACAGGCTGGAAACGTAAATCGTTCGTTCGGGCGCAAGAGCCGCCAGCGCGGCAGGCGCTTTGCCAGCCAGCCAGGCATAGGCCGCGTCTTCGATCAGCAGGCAGTCATGGCGGCGCGCAATCTCGACCAGCCGATGCCGCTGCCCGGTCGTCAGCACCCAGCCCAGTGGATTGTGCAAGGTGGGCATGGCGTAGATCGCACGAATCCGCTGGCGTCGGCACAGTGTGTCGAGTGCGTCCAGATCGGGGCCATCGGCCAGGCTGGG